>DATIXC010000148.1:0-3278 GCA_035518995.1 Methanomassiliicoccales archaeon
CATGCACTTCAGAGGACCAAGCAATCACGTCTGGAAAATAGGCATGATCCCAGACATCGACCTGGCTCATCTGCCAGAAATCGAAAAGGCTGCTGGCGAACCTCGAGCACTCACTGGTGGAGCTGAAGTTTATGGGTTCTATCAAGACCCCCAACATACCATTCCCCAACTGGACGAGATCGGCTTGATGAATTTCATGGTTGGAATCGAAGAAATCCAAAGAAAGTACGCTCTGATTCTTTCGACCTGAGCTGAGAAGGCCGTTTGGCCATGGGAAACAGATTTATCCAGACCCGTCGTTAATGGCGTTGTGAAATGAATGAGGTCGGCCATCATCGTCCATGGGGGCGCATGGGACATGCCCTCCGACGTGCACGAGGCGCATCGCGCAGGATGCGCGAGGGCGGTGGAGGAGGGATACTCGCTATTGAGCCAGGAAGGAAGCGCCCTCGACGCCGTGGAGGCCGCGGTGCGGCTGATGGAGGACGACTCGACCTTCGACGCGGGGCGGGGCGCCTTCCTTAACAGCGACGGCGAGGTGGAGCTGGACGCCATCGTAATGGAAGGGGATGAGCTGAAGGTGGGCGCGGTCGCCGCGGTGCAGCACATCCTACACCCCGTGACGCTGGCCCGAGCGGTTATGGAGCGAACGCAGCACTGCATGCTGGTCGGCGACGGCGCGCTGCGCTTCGCCGAGTCCATCGGCATGGAGACCGTGGAGGTCCCAGAGCTCCTGACCTGTCGCGAGCTGGAGAGGTGGAAGGCGTTGCGCACCGAGAAGTCCTTTCGTCATAGGCGGGTCTTCGAGAACGGCAATGGCCGAGACCAGAGGAGAGGGACGGTCGGCGCGGTCGCGCTCGACTCGAAGGGGAGGATCGCGGCCGCGACCTCCACGGGCGGGACGCCGAACAAGCTCGCCGGAAGGGTAGGTGACAGCCCCCTGGTTGGATGCGGGAACTACGCCGACAGCCGCACCGCCGGGGTCTCGGTGACGGGCTGGGGCGAGTCGATAATGAAGGTCGTGCTGGCGAAGAGGGTCTGCGACAACGTCGAGAGAGGGCTCGGGCCACACGAGGCCGGGAAGGAGGCCATCGATTTCCTGAGGGCGCGCGTCGACGGGCTCGGAGGCGTCATCGTGCTCGCGAGGACCGGGGCCATGGCGCACTGCTTCAACACCCCCTTCATGGCCGTGGCCAGCATCGATGGCGATGGGGCGAAGAAGGTGAGCATCCAGTAACAAAGAGTTGCTAATCGCGCAGGAAGTACCCGATTATGAATGCGTCCAGGCCGGCGATCAGCAGCGCCAGTGCGTACCATCCCAGGTATCCCACTCCGAAGAAATACGGCCCCTGGCCCCCTCCGGTCAGGTAGAAGAAGAGTGCGACGGCGCCAGCGAGCACGAAGAATGTCCCGATGGTGTACGCCTGATGCTTCACCTTCATGTCGAGTAGGTCTCTGGAACTATGCTATTTTAACGTTGCCCTAAATCAAGCAGGCGGGCGATTTTCCGCAACGCATATGCCCCCGTTCGCTAATCGGTCGGAGCTGTGCTCATGCGCTCTGAAAGGACGATCAAGGCGGTCATCTTCGACCTGGACAACACCTTGGTCGAGAGCCAGATCGATTATCTCCAGATGAAATCGGACGTGCTCGAGGAGCTGGTGAGGGAAGGGGTCGAGCCATTGCTCTTGGACCCCTCGAGGACCATAGTCGAGAACGTTCGGGTGGGCAAGGAGGACCTCTCGCGCAAGCGCCCCTCGGTCGATCTGGGAGCCGTGGACATACGCGTCAACGCCTTGCTCACCGCGAGGGAGCTGGAGAGGGTAGAGACGGTGAGGGTGCATCCTGGCGTTTCGGAGACTCTGCAGGCCGTCCGCGATAGGGGTATGCGAATGGCCGTCCTCACCCGTGGCTCGCGGACCTATGCCATGAAGGTGCTGTCGCTCACCGGCCTGGACGGAAGGGTCGGACCCTGCGTCTGCCGCGACGACTACCCGTTGGAGGAGGCCAAGCCCAATCCCTTGGCCATGAGGCGAGCGGCGAGCAAGATGGGGCTGAGCTCCGAGGAATGCCTCTACGTCGGTGACCATCCCATGGACCTGGAGTGCGCCCGGGCCTCCGGTGCGATCTTCGTGGGTGTCCTGACGGGTTCGACGGACCTGGAGAAATGGCACCAGAGCGGCTGCGAGGCGGTGATCGCGAGCGTGGCCGACCTTCCGTCGTTCATTGCGACCACGTTAGCGAACGACACCTAGAAATCTTATCTCGGCGATTACTCCAGCATGCGCAGAGTCGTTTCCACGGACAAGGCCCCCAAGCCCGCAGGCCCCTATTCCCAGGCGATCAGCTCGGAACGCTTCGTCTTCGTCTCGGGGCAGGTCGGTATCGACCCCGCGACCGGCAAGCTGGTGGAGGGCGGGGCGAAATCCGAGGCGGCCAGATGCATGGAGAACGTCAAGGCCGTGCTTTCCGCCTCCGGGCTGGACGTGCGGGACATAGTGAAAACGACCATCTTCGTGACCGACATGTCCTCGTTCAAGGAGGTCAACGAGGCCTACGGTTTCTTCTTCTATTCCGAGCCGCCGGCGCGGTCCACCATCGGGGTCGCCGCCCTCCCGCTGGGCGCGAAGGTGGAGATCGAGTGCATCGCCCTTCGGCCTAAGCCTTCTCTTTGATCTTGTCGTACTTGTCCTGCAGCCCCTTGGCGCAGACCGGGCAGCAGACATGATATTCCTTGCCGTCGAGCTTCAGCTTGACGCCCGGCCCCCTGAACGGGACCTTGCAATAGGCGCATTCCAGGACCGTGGAGAGCCCCGAGCTGACGATGGCGCGGGGGTCGTCGCGGATGGCCCCGATGACGCTGCCCACGTCGTAATCGATTATCTCCGTTACCTGCCCCAAGCGGTTGATGAAATCGTTGACCTGGTGGGTCTCGGGGAAGGTGCAGCTGAGGAGCAGCCGGCAGTTGCTGAGCAGGAACGCGCCGCGCACGTGCTCGTCCTTGGCCAGCGTCTCTCCCACCCCTTTGAGGTCGGAGGGTCGGGCCTTGACCGTGATCATGACGCTCGTCTCTCCCAGGCGGTCAGGGTCGAGTATTGCAGAATAGCCGCGGATGACCCTGGCCTTCTCCAGGTTGGCGATCTTGTTGCTGATGGTCGGGACGCTTACCTTCACTTTGTCCGCTATCTGGCGGTAGGACAATCGGCCGTTGTCCTGCAGCACTTTCAGGATCATGAGGTCGGTCTCGTCCAACTGCATGAAAAAGGGATGGGCCTCGG
>DATIXC010000149.1:0-5330 GCA_035518995.1 Methanomassiliicoccales archaeon
ATGCGGTTTTCGCGGACGCGACTATATGGATGGCTGATAAAGTGCATTGGGGGGAGCACTATTACAAAAGTGGTTAAAAAACCCCATTATTGACGGAAAATTCGACAACACTGGATATGCATTGTGGTGGGTCTGTCCGGATTTGAACCGGAGTCACCAGCACCCC
This sequence comes from Methanomassiliicoccales archaeon, assembly GCA_035518995.1. GTDB lineage: Archaea > Thermoplasmatota > Thermoplasmata > Methanomassiliicoccales > UBA472 > JAJRAN01. The sequence goes on from DATIXC010000149.1 coordinate 167, forward strand.
AAGCTGGAAGGATACCAAGCTACCCCACAGACCCATTTTATAAAAGATTGGGGTTGTAAGAGGTTTTCATCCCAGGGGGATGATCTCGTCCACCAGGTCAGAGTGCGAGACGATCATGCGCCGGCAACAGTACCTCGTCAGGCCGAGATCGTCCAGCACCTGCTGGGGGTCCTCCCCCATCTGCACCCTCTTGACGAAGGTCTGGTAGGAGGAGCCGATCACTTTCCCGCACGTGAAACAACGGACCGGTATGATCATGTTCTCACCTGTACGACTTCTGCCGCTTCTTCCTGGCGCCGCGACCTAAGGGCTTCTTGGGGAGCTTCCTGCGGGCGTCGGAGACCATGAGCGTCCTGTCCTGCGACTTGAAGGTCCGCTCCAGCTCCTCGTCCTTGAAGTACTCCACCAATCCCTTGGCTATGGCCGTCCTGGCCGCCTCGGCCTGGCCGATCACGCCGCCTCCTTGGACGGACACATCGATGTCCACCTTGGCCGCCTTCTCTGGGGCCAGCATCAGCGGCTCCATTATCTTGAGCTTGGCCAGCTCTGGGGTCCAGATCTCCACGGGCTTGGAGTTGATGCGCACCTTGCCCGTTCCCTCCTTGACGGACGCCCTGGCCACGGCCGTCTTCCTCTTCCCGCTGGTGTTAGCAACCTCTGCCATGAGCCTCACCTCACCTTCGAACCGAGGTGCTCGGAGACCTCGCTCAGCGTGACGTAGCGGTCACGGCTAAGGTTCGTGGCACCCATCAACTTGACCTTCTCCGCGGCCTCTAACTCCTTCGGCACGCCCACGAAGACCTTCAGCCTGCGGTAGGCGTCGCGTCCCTTGGGCTTGTCCCAGGGGAGCATGCCGCGCACCGTCCTCTTCAGGATCAGGTCCGCCCTCCGTGGGTAGAAGGGGCCGTGTATCACCTTGCCGCGGTCCTTCTTCTGCTTGTATTGGGCGAAGACGTCCTCCTTGCTGCCGGTGACGATGGCCTTCTCGGCGTTCACCACCACGACCTCCTCGCCGTCCAGTATCCTCTTTGCGACGCTGGTGCACAGCCGGCCCAGCACGTTCCCGTCCGCGTCTATGACCGTGGTCACGAGCTCACCCCATTATCCTTACTTCCCTGCCGCTCGGGGTCTCCCGGATCAGCTCTGGGATGGTCAGCTTCCTGCCGCCCGCTTCCTCGATCTTCTTCGCCGCGGAGTCGGAGAACTTGTAGGCGGCGACGGTGAGCTTCTTGTTGATGCTCCCCGCCCCCAAGACCTTCCCCGGCACCACGATTATGTCGCCTTCGTTAGCGTAACGCTCGAGCCTGCTCAAATTCACTTCGGCCCAGTTCTTGCTGGACTTCTCGAGTCTAAGAGCAATGTCTCGCCAGACGCCGGCACCCTTCTCCCTTGAGGCCGCCTTGAGCGAATCGATCAGGGCGACCAGGTTCGGGTCCGTCTTGTTCCCGGTCCTCATGGTTCTGACTCTCCCGACATTGGGTAAGGCGGTCTAATAGAGACCTCTTTAATAAAGGTTTCCTAGACATCAGGCCGTCCTGGACAATCCGTCGTTTAAATACTGGCCGGGTTGCTGGCCGATGGATGACGCTTAAGGCCCGAGGATATCATTTTCCATCCATCAGCGGTAAGGCATTATATATACAAGTACCGGATTACTAGGGATTACCGCTCAGGTGACTTGATGATTCGCTTCGGGCCAGCTGGCATCCCTCTTTCTTGCAAAGGTCGGACTTTGAAGGACGGCATCGAGGACGTTCATAACCTCGGGCTTAACGCCATGGAGGTGCAGATGGTTCGGGTCAACGTCGTCGAGCGCTTCCCCGACGAGGAGGAGGTCGGCCTCACCCCGCTGCAGATCGAGGGCGACATGGTCGTAGGCATGCTGCGTCGCAAGGGGAAGAAGGAGGTCGTCGTCACCGACCTGTCAGAGGGGATCAAGGAGGAGGACTCCCTCATAACCCTGGCCTCCGGCCTGGTGCAGAACTACCAGGAGCTCCAGGAGCTGGGGAAGATGGGGAAGGAGCTGGACGTGGAATTGAGCATGCACACCCCCTACTACATGGACCTGGTCAGCAACAACGAGCTCACCCGCAAGTCCATGGACTCCATCCGCTGGGCGGGGTTGATGACCAACCAGATGAACGGGGCGCTGGTGGTCACGCATGTCGGCCTCTACGGCAAGGCGTCCAAGAAGGTGGCGACCCAGAACATCAAGCACAACCTGGGGGAGATCGCCTCCTGGTGGAAGGAGAACAAGATAAAGCCCAAGCTCGGACTGGAACTCTCGGGCCGGCTGGAGGTCTGGGGGTCGCTGGCCGAGGTCATGGACCTCTGCGACGACGTGGACGGGCCGGTCCCGGTCATCAACTTCGCCCACTACCACGCCCGCGAGAACGGCATACTGCGCGAGCCGAGCGACTTCGCCGAGCTGTTCGACAAGGCCAAGAGCTACGTGGGCGGTCAATATTACACTCATTTCTCGGGCGTCGAGCACGAGGCCGGCAACGAGAAGAGGGTCACCCCGATCAAGAAAGGGGACCTGCGCTTCGAGCCGCTGGCCGAGTACCTGGTCGATGCGAACCCCAACATCACCATAATCTCCTCGTCCCCCCTGCTCGAGCACGACGCCATGTACATGAAGGTCATCTACGAGCGCATCCTCACCAAGCGGGTCTCCAAGACCAAGAAGTCCGAGAAGGAAGAGGAAGAGGAGGAGGAAGAGGAGGAAGAGGAAGAGGAGCGCCCCCAGAAGGCCAAGAGGCCGGAGGAGAGGAAGGCCAAGCCCAAGGAGCAGCCCAAGGCCAAGGCCAAGGAGAGGCCGAAGCCCAAGAAGCCGGCGGCCAAGCCCCCGCCCAAGCCCTCCAAGGCCAAGAAGAAGCCGTCCAGGCAGGCCGAGATCGACTACGACGAGGATGAGGAATGAAGCTCGCCTCCAACTTCATACTCGCCGAGGTCAAGGACTCCCTGGATAGGATCGACCCCTCCATATCCGAGGCGGTGTGCAACGCCATAATCGGCGCCCACGCCATCTTCGTCTACGGCGTGGGCCGGTCCGGCCTGGTGGGTAAGGCGTTCAGCGTCCGCCTGGTGCAGATGGGGCTGGACGTCCATTTCGTCGGGGACACCACCACGCCCATCGTGGAGGAGAGGGACCTCCTGCTGGTCATCTCCAACACCGGCGAGACCATGTCCGCGGCCCAGACCGCCAACATCGTGGGCCGCATCGGGGCCACGGTGATCACCCTTACCTCCAACCAGCACTCCAAGCTGGGGAGGGCGTCGAACATCATCGTGGAGATCCAGCCCTCCAAGAACGAGGATCGGCGCAGGCTCGCCCCGTTGGGCACTCTCTTCGAGGTGGCCAGCATGATCTACCTGGACTCATTGGTCCCCATGCTCATGACCAAGCTGGACCAGACCGAGGGGTCCATGCGCAAGCGCCATGCCATCTGGGTCTAGCGCCTGTTCGACCTGACCGGCTGCGCGCCGCTGGCCAGCTTCTTCCTGCGCACCGTCTCGCCGTAGTACGGGTTCTGGAACTCGTCCCAGTAGACGGCGAAGGGCCTGGACCTCACCTTACCGCCCTCGAGGTAGAAGGCCTCGATCTCCTTGCTGATCGGGTCCACGACCACCGCGGAATGGAAGCGCTTGTTGAACAGCCCCTTCTGCGTCTCCACGTCCGTCGGGGACATGAAGCAACGGTGCCCCGGGTGAGAATGGTACCAGCCCACGATGAGGTAGTTGAAGCCCGCGTCCTCCAGGGAGGCGAAAAGCCTCTCCATGCCGTCGCGGGAGAAACGGACCCTGACCGAGGAGGAGTCCAGGTCGGTGGTGGCCACGTCCCGGACCAGCGCGTACTCGTTGCCGTTGGTGCGGAAGACGTTGCCTAGGAGGAGCCCCATGACCTCCAGCCGTTCCGAGGAGGTGCTGCTGGCATGGTTGCGGATCTTCTCCTCCGCCAGCTTGGATATGTACAGCTCGTAGCCCTTGTCCTCGAGGTCCGCGTACTCCTCCTTGGCCTTTTCGTTGAGCCATTTGTGCGCGGTGCGCCTCTCCTTCGGGGGAGGCTCGCGCTCGCGGACCTGCCTCTCCTTGGAGCCGAGGATGTGCGGGGAGCTCATTCGGCCCTCACCACCTTTGGCAGGGGGACGGTGGCGACCGGGGGCGAGACCTTGCCAGCGCGGTTGAAGTACTCCGCGGCCAAGGTGCAGGTCCTCGTTCCGAAGGGACTGGTCGGGTTCGGGTTCATCAGCAGGTACTCGATGCCCTTGATGAACATCAGCAGGGTGGAGTTGAAGCTCCAGTCGTCCAGGAGCTTGTTGCAGAGGAAGCCGCCGTCCTCAGGCATCATGATGTTGGGATGGAATATCGGCGACATCCAGGTCACCTGGGGCTTCTGGAAGGGGTATTCCTGGGAAATGGACATCATGAGGCGGTGGTAGGACCTCCTCCTGATCTGGTTGTCCGCGATCTCGTAGGCGGGAATCTGCACGAGGCTGAGCTCTATCCCCAGCGGGAACTCGTCGAAGGCCTCCTCCCCCACCACGACGGGATGGCGGAGGCAGCGCTGGCATATGGCCAGCTCGTTCTTGAGCCGGGAGACCAGCACATCGCGGGGCAGAGGCATCCTTTATCCGCCTTCGGGGTCCGGGATCAGCTCCAGGTCGTCGGAGTTGCCTATGCCGGCGTCGAGGACGGTCTGCTGGCCGCGCAGCAGCCGCTTCCCCTTGCGCAGGACGTACGCCCCCGCGTCCTTCTCCCAGTATCCGGCCGCGCCCTCTATGATCTCCTGCACGGTGTTCTCTTCCTCCAGCTCCATGTCCACCGTGCTCCCGGTCTCAGCATTACGTACCTTGACTCGCACCGACATCCTTGACCACGGGAGTTCGAGCGGCGCATGCCTCAAAAAACCTTCGCATCACAGTTAACCAACGTGATAATCAGGACTCTGCCCCTGTTCCGTGCACTGGCCATCGTGCAGTCGGCAATCGGGGTCCAAGGGGACCTCCAGCTCCTGCACCTGGTTGGTCAGCCCGTTGTAGTGCAGGAGGTGGCGCAGGCACCTCCCCTCCTGGCGGCTCAATATCTTGACCGCCTCCCTGACCTGGATGGCGGCGATGACGCTGGTGGTGGTTATCTCCGCCGCCAGCTTCGGCTCGAAGAA
>DATIXC010000150.1:0-3701 GCA_035518995.1 Methanomassiliicoccales archaeon
CGCCAAAGACGGACTGTATCTGCTCGGACAGGGCGCGCTTGTAATCGTCGTAGCGCACCCTGATCAGGGACTCGTTGAATGACTCGATGGACTTGCTTATCTCATCGAGCTTGGACAGAACCTCTTCCTTTTCCTGGTTCATGATTTAGTAAACATAAATATTAAATCTATAGATTAACCTTTGCCTAGACATCATGACCGGTCGAGGAGCACAATGTTCTCGTTGCTCACGACGGCCTTGCCATTACTTACCTTGCCCTTGCCGTTGGCGCGTTCCTCACTGCATTTGACCAGCATCTTAGGCAGTTCCGAGGAGGCGAAGTTGGCCACGCCCTTGGCCATGGCGCCGATGCGGACCACGTCCCCTTTCTTGAACTTGCCTTCGATGGAGGTTATGCCGCAGGGCAACAGGCTCTTGCCTTTCCTGATTGCCGCATCAGCACCAGAATCCACGTTTATCTTCCCCCTAGGCGCGGCGAAGAGGATCCAGCGCTGTTTGTTGCTATACCTCACCTGAGCAGTGAAGAGGGTCCCGAGCTCCTCTCCATTGATGACGCGGATTATGATGTCTTTGGCCCGCCCATTGGCGATGACCATGTTGATCCCCGACTGCATCGCGACCTTGGCGGCGGAGATCTTGGTCCGCATGCCTCCGACGGAGCGCTCGCTTACGTTCTTTCCTGCGATGCGCTCTATGTCCTTGGTGATCTCGTCCACGGTGCGTATCAGCTGGGCGTCGGGGTCCACCTCGGGATTGCGGTCGTAGAGGCCATCAACGTCGGTCAGGAGCAGCACTAGGTCGGCGTCTATCTTGCTGGCCACAAGCGCGGACAGCCTGTCGTTGTCGCCGAATATCTCCTCGATCTCGTCGGTGGCGATCACGTCGTTCTCGTTGACTATGGGTACGACCCCGAGCCTGACCATCTCGTTAATAGCGTTCTTCAGGTTCAGGTAGCGAATGCGGTCGGAGAAGGCGCCGTAGGTCAGGAGGACCTGGCCCACGCACTTGCCGTACTTTCGGAAGGCGTCGCGCCACGCCATCATCAGCGTCGCCTGGCCAACGGCGGCGCAAGCCTGCTTGGCCGCCATGTCCTGCGGCTTCCTCTCCAGACCGAGCTCGGTGGTGCCGGAACCTATCGCTCCTGAGGTGACTATGATCGCCTGAATGCCCCGGGTAGAAAGGTCCATCACCTGCTTGGCCACGTTTTCGAGGTAGGACTGGTCGATGGTGCCGTCGCTTCTGCAGATGGTGTTGGTGCCAATCTTGACGACCGCTCTCTTGACCTCAAGCTTCCTCATAGCAACTTCCTGTGGGTGAACTCCTTGGCGCCTTTGCCCACGTAATCGGCGACGATCTGACCATCGCCCCTGAGCTTCCATTTGTAGATGGTCAGCCCCTCGAGGCCGACCGGGCCACGGGCGTGGGTCTTGCTGGTGGAGATGCCCACCTCCGCCCCCAGGCCGTAACGGAACCCGTCCGCGAACCTGGTCGAGCAGTTCCACATTACGCTCGCGGAATCGACCAAGCTCATGAAGCTTTCCGCAGTCTCTTCGCTCTTGGTTATGATGGCATCGGTGTGGTGGGAGCCGTATTTGTTGATGTGGTCGACCGCCTCTTGCAGCGAGCCTACGACCTTGATATTGAGGATGAGGTCGTTGTACTCCTTGCCCCAGTCGCTGATCGTGGCCTCCCTGGCCTTGATGATTCCCCGGGTGGCCACGTCCCCCTTGATCTCGACCTGGGCGTCCTCGAGCTTCGCCGCCATGAGGGGCAGGAACTCCTTGGCCGTCTTCTCGTTCACCAGCAGCGTCTCCACGGCATTGCACACCGCTGGGTATTGCACCTTGGCATCGTAGCAGACCTTGATCGCCAGAGCGATGTCCGCGTCCTCATGGACGTAGGTGTGGCAGATGCCCGCCGCATGCCCCAGGACCGGTATCTTCGTCGACTCCTGGATCGATCGGACCAGCTCATTGGAGCCGCGAGGGATAATGAGGTCCACCAGGCCATCAAGGACGAGGAGGGAGCGGAACTCTTCCCTCGTGGAGATCAGATGGACTGCGCCTTGGAATCGGGGGTCCACCTTGGTTATCGCCTCGTTTATCGTCTTGGCCAAAGCCTCGTTGGTATGCCTGGCCTCGGAGCCTCCCTTCAGAAGGACGGCGTTCCCCGACTTGAGGCAGAGCGTGGATATCTGGACCAGGGCGTCGGGACGAGACTCGAAGACTATGCCGATGACCCCTATCGGGCAGCTTACCTTCTCAAGGATGAGGCCGGCATCCAACTCCGTCCTCGAAAGTACTTTACCGATGGGGTCCTCCTGACCGATCAAGGAGTCTATCTGCAACATCGACTCGTCTATCTTTGAGGAGTCGTATCGGAGCCTCTTCAGTAATGGGGCGGCTAGGCTGTTGCAAGTGGCATCCTCCATGTCCTGATCATTGGCGGCGATGATCTCTGACCTGCGGGCTTGCAGCCGCTTGGCTATCTGCGCCAAAGCCTCGTTGCGCATCGCAAGAGGCAGGGCAGAGAGACTGAACGATGCCCGCTTTGCGCCTTCAGCCGCCTCCTCGGTCGTGACCATGTTGCACGGTAGCATTTCCCAGGACCGCATAAGTGTTTCGCTGTCTTGGAAAATGGCCGGGGGCGGGGACGCTTGTTAAGTCCTGGCCCAAAGGAGGCCATAGGGTCGGCACTTGTGGACGCCCCTCTCGTTCTGTAGCTCGCAATGAGAGCATGGTGGCTCTTTGCCCCTGGGCCTTCCATTCATGGAGCTGTTTCCTCCTCACGACAGATGCCAGTCGGATGGCTTGAAAACCATAATGTTCTAATATGACCCGCTCCGAAGCGCGCCTGAGGTATTTGCATGACCGCAAAGGTGACGCACTTCGAGATACCGGTGGATAAGATGGCCCGCGCGAAGAAGTTCTATTCCGACGTCTTCGAGTGGAAGATCATGGAATGGCCTGCTGAGACCCCTGAGGAGGAGTACACCATGGTCATAGGTGCCAAGACGGACAAGGAGGGCATGACCGTGGAAAAGGGAGCCATCAATGGCGGCATGATAATGCGGGAGAAGCCCTTGGTCCACCCCATCATAACCATCGATGTCGAAGACATCGACGAGACCCTTGTAAAGGTGAAGAAGAAGGGCGGCAAGATCACCATGAAGAAAATGGTCATGGAGGGGATGGGCGCCTACGCCTACTTCGAAGACTCCGAGGGCAACGTGATGGGTCTTTGGGAATCGACAGGGAAGAAGTGAGGGCCTGTCATAACAGCACTGGATGGAGAGAGCCTCCAATGGTGGACCAGGTCGCTCTTCTAAGACCGGTGCCTCCATACGACTTCGAGCTGAGCGCCCGCATCTTCGCCGACGGGGACGAAAGCTTCCGCTCGTACAAAGATGGCACCTTCTCCCACGTCATTCGCGGTTCACGGGGCCTCGCGCTATGTCGAGTATCATCGACCGGGAGCGTGGACAGCCCGGAGCTCCGGCTTAGCACCCAACTCGATAGAGGAGGCAGGTCTGGAGCAGGGGAGATGGTCGGCAAAGTCAGGACGCTCCTCAACCTCGACCTAGACCTGAGGCCCTTCTACAAGATGGCGGCCAAGGACCGGGTGCTCTCCACTTTGACTCATGGGTTGCGAGGCCTGAAAAGCCCGACCACCGGGACCGTGTTCGAAGCCTTGATCGACT
>DATIXC010000151.1:0-16926 GCA_035518995.1 Methanomassiliicoccales archaeon
CCTCATGCCGTTCAGCAGCGTGGCCGCCGCCACCATCTCCGCTCTCCTGGCGTTCTCGGTGGTCCTTTCGCCCAGTAGATAGTCGAAGGCCTCTCCCCTTCCATGGGCGATCAGGCCTGTGGGGGTCACGATCCCTTCCTCGGCCCTCTGGGCCATCAGCTCCCGCACCATGAGCGACTTATATCTGGGGTGGCCTTTGGGGATCTGCACGAGTAGGAGGAGGCCCTTCCCCCCGAAAAAGGTTCGGTCAGGTTGCTCGGACCTATGCTTCCAGTGGAATATTAGGACATAGAAATGCTTTTTAATGGAGGGCCAAAAAGGCTATAAACCTATCCTAAATGTTTAAATACTATAATATTTATTGAGGGCAAAAGCGCCGGGGAATGTGAGGGCTCGGGTTAGCATGAAATTCCTTGGAGAGGTCCAAGAGGTCAGTTTTGACGGGAAGCTAATCGTCAAGGGCGTATGCGCACCCCTGCCGAGGGAGACGGTGACCGACAACAGGCGAAGGCCGATCGGGCGCGTGGTCCGGGTCTTCGGACCGGTGGCGGCGCCGTATGTCTCGGTCGAGGTGACCGGCGATCAGAGCCTGCTTTCCGCGGTGGGCAAGCAGGTTTACGTCGAAGGAGCTGAAGAGCATGGCAAAGGCGGTAAAAGAAGGAGCCGATGAGATCGAACGCTGCCCAGAGTGCAACAGCGGGCACCTCGTGAGGGACTACGAGCGCGGAGAGCTCATATGCGAGGAGTGCGGCCTGGTCATCGACGACCAGTTCATCGATCAAGGTCCGGAGTGGAGGGCTTTCGACGTGGAGCAGGGGGAGAAGCGGGCCAGGACCGGCGCCCCCATGACGTACACCATCCACGACAAGGGGCTCTCGACCGAGATCTCCTGGAAGAACAAGGACTCCTACGGCAAGAGCATCCCGACCCGCAACCGCGCGCAGCTGTACCGATTGAGGAAGTGGCAGCGGCGCATCCGAGTCTCCAACGCCACCGAGCGGAACCTGGCCTTCGCCCTGAGCGAGCTGGACCGCATGGCCTCGGCCATGGGCCTGCCCCGCAACGTGAGGGAGACCGCGGCCATGGTCTACAGGAAGGCCGTCAACAAGAACCTGATTCGGGGCAGGAGCATAGAGGGGGTCGTGGCCGCATCCCTGTACGCGGCGTGCAGGCAATGCAACGTTCCCAGGACCCTCGACGAGGTGGCCAACTCCTCGCGCGTCGGGCGCAAGGAGATAGGTAGGACGTACCGCTTCATGACGCGCGAGCTGAAGCTCAAGCTCATGCCGACCAGGCCGCAGGACTACGTGCAGAGGTTCTGCTCCGAGCTGAAGCTCAGCGGAGAGGTCCAGGCCAAGGCGGCGGACATATTGAAGGACGCGAGCAAGAAGGAGCTGACCTCGGGAAGGGGACCGACGGGGGTCGCGGCGGCGGCCATCTACATCGCCTCCATCCTGTGCAACGAGCGCAGGACGCAGAGGGAGGTGGCGGACATCGCAGGGGTGACAGAGGTCACCATCAGGAACCGCTACAAGGAACTCACCGAGAAGCTGGGCATCGAGATCCAGCTCTGATGGAATCACTTAGCCCGCCCCCAAGGCGGGCCTACGAAATCATTTTATGACAAGTAAAATATCCAACAGGTTGGTGCGATAGTGGCCGGTGGCAAAGGTCTGTTGAAGGTCGTGGGGGCGCTCATGTTCTTTGGCGGCCTCCTGCTGATCGTCGCCTCGTTCTACGTCTTCCTTCTTAAGGGGACCTACGCCTTCGGCACCTTGATCGGCCTGGTCATCGGTCTGTTGACTTTCATCATCGGCGGGTTCGCGGCCGCCTCCTCCCTCGGCATCTTCAAGGTGGAGCAGGGCGCCTGGAGGAACTCCGTCATCTTCACCATACTTACCACCCTCCTGCTCCTGCTGACGTCGTACGTGGCCTTCCAGATCATGGGGACCAAGGGGGACGATATATTCGTCGACATCTTCGCCTGGGCCTGCCTGATAATGTCGGCGCCCCTGGCCATCTCCGCGCTCATCGTGTGGAGGGCGAGGGAGGCCTTCATGCCCTCCGAGGAGGAGGTCAAGGTCGCGCTGAGGCGCATGGGCGGCGTGACGGTTAGGACGGTCTCGGAGTGCCCGAACTGCCATGAGATCGTGGAGAAGGACTGGGTGCAGTGCCCGCAGTGCGGGACGAGACTGCCCCAGCTCTGCGGCAACTGCGGCAAGGTGCTACCGCCAAGGGTCGAGAACTGCCCCAACTGCGGGGCCGCCGTGGGCCAGAGCGAGGCGGCACAGAGGAGCATCGCCAACCTCAAGGAGCTGACCGAGCAGCAGGCGCTGCCCGAGTCCCGCTCGGTACGCTACGCCCGCCTGGCCGAGGCCTACCTGAAGGCCGGGGAGACGGACAATGCCCTGGAGTCCCTGCGCAAGGCCATCCATTACACCGAGTTCGACCGCAAGCGCAGCAACTTCATGGTCAAGATGGCCACCATCCTGAACAGCGAGGGAAGGGAGCCGGAGGCGCTGCAGATCCTGGACGCGGCGCTGGCCTTGGACCCCAACGACCAGACCGGGGCCTTGGCCCTGAAGAACGCCATCCTCGTCAAGCCCCAGGCGAAGGCGGCCCTGGAGGCCTACGATAAGGGCGACAAGACGACCGCCCTCCAGCTGACCGAGGAGACGCTGGCCGTGGACGGGATGAACATCAATGGGGTGGGCTGGATTAAGTCCGAGCAACTGGTGGCCAAGGCCGAGGACATGATAAACGCCAAAGCCCCAAGCAACGAGACCATCGCGGTGCTGGACGTGGCGGCGAAGCTCGACCCTCACGGCAGGACGAAGGCCGCGCAGATGCGAGAGGGCATGATGCCCAAGCAGAAGGCCAAGCGGGCGAAGATCCCCAAGATGAAGTCTCAGTTCAAGTAGCCTCAGGGGCGGACGCGTCTCAGCCTGAGGTAGTCGACCTGCTTCTTGGTGACCCTGGCGAAAAGTATGTCCTTCTTCACCCCGTGCGCCAGGCGGACGGCCCTGGATATCTCGGGCCAGATCGTACGGTAGTCCCAATGGACTGCGTGCACTAAGTATTTGGAGTGATGGCCGTCCGGGCTGCCGTCGTACACCCGGAAGTGCGAGCCGTACTTGAAACCGGTCTTGACCACGAGCCCCCGCTTCCTCAGGTCCTCGTAGGCGCGCAGGCGCAGCTCGAAGTCGGGCTGGATCTCGGCTGCCTTCTTCCTGAAGGCCCCCAGGGTCATGCGCTTGCCCGACACTGGATAATGGATGTCGATGACCCCTTGCTCCATAAGATAGGCCGTCTCGATCAGGGAGAGCTGGAGGGTCTTCCCGATCTTCTTGCCGAAGAAGCCCTGCGAGTAAAGCTCGGCCCCCTTGGCCTCGTCCATGACCATGACGCGGTCCTCGAACAGGGAGGCGCCGACCTCGGTGGTCGGAACTGCCAGAGGGTTTCCATGAGGCGCTCCCGTGGAGGCGCGATAGTAGGTCAGGTCCCCCTCCTCGTCCACCACCGCAAGGAGAAGCTCCTTCCTGGTCTTCTCGGACCGGTCGGCCTCCTCGAACAGGTCGCGCATCACGCACGCAGCCCTTTCCGATATCGCAAGGACATAGTATTTGGTCGGAGCGTTCGATGGCGTCCCGCCCCTGGGGAATACGCGGAAATCGAACTCGCCGGCATCGGACTTGACGACGTAACCCCTCTGCCTCAGGTCCCGATAGACTATGTATAGGATCTCGAATCCCTCGCAGTGCTCGGACGCCGCGTGGAGGAGCTCTTCCAAGCGGACGTTCTCGCCCTGCCGCTGAACGACCAGGCGGTCCGCCTCCATGAGAAAGATGGCCTCGAGCAGGTCCAGCTCTAGGCCTCCGCCGCTCTGGGGATAGCCATAGAATCCTTTGTTGTATATCTGGCTGGCCTCTGCCTGGTCCTTGATGACGACGCTGTCGCCGACGAGCTCTCCCGCCATGCGGCCGACAATCCACAAGGAGTAGATATATACTGTCGTGGCCCCGCGACGTCTGACCTCCTAGCCATGGGTTCGCTTCGACACCCTCGGGCGCCGCGTGACAATGTTGAAATACAGATTACTCACTCGATGTTATCAACCTAGGGTTGTAAACGGTGTTCAAATGCCGAATCTGAAAGACCTTGACATGCTGCTGTCCGTGATTGAGAACCCGACTAGGAGGAGGATTCTCGAAGCGCTGGTGAGGGAGCCGCACTACCCTCTTCAGCTCTCGCGGGAGCTTGGCATGAGCCAGCAGGCCATTATGAAGCATCTCAAGGTGCTGGAGGAGTACAGCCTGGTGCGGAGCTTCCCGGAGCAGAGCGACCAGGGCGGCCCCGCCAGGAAGATCTACGTTCCCACCACCAAGTTCACCATCATCGTGGACTTCGGGCCAGGGCTTTTCGACACGACCTTCGTCAAATTGGCGATGGAGGCGATGCAGTGGCCCAGGCTTTCCGCCAGGCAGGACGAGGGCCCTGTCGAGCTCCCGGACATCGGGGAGAAGGTCCTAGGGATAAGGGACCGCCTGATGGGCATAGACAACGAGCTCGACGCCCTGCAGAAGAAGAGGGAGAAGCTGATCGAGCGGAAGGAGGACGCCCTCGAGGAGGCGGCCAGGGTCATAGAGGGAAACGTGGAGGACTACCAGACGAGACGCATCATCTATGAGTTCGTTCAGAGCCCCTCGCTCTCCGCTCAGGGCATCGCAGAGGAACTGGGGCTGCGGGACAGGAACGTGGAAGAGGTAATCAGGAAGCTTAAGGACCAGAACGATAGGAAAGGAGGAGTTTGATGAGCGACGAAAAGAAGGGGCAGTTAGACAAGTACGCTAGGCAGGTCTCCAAGCTGCTGGATGATATGGGCAAGGAGATGGAGAAGGCGGCAGTGACCATTGGCAAGATGGGGGAGGAGGTATACGACTCCTTGCCGCCGAAGGCCAAGTCCATGAAGAAAGACCTGGATGGCGTAATCGACGTGGTGGCGGACAACCTAAGGCAGGACATACCCAAGATCCAGAAGAACATGGAGAACATGGCCAAGCGGATGAACAAGTACGCTGAGGACATCCAGAAGGCTATAAGGTCGGAGAAGAAATAAGATATATATAGAAGAACTAACAGTTACTATTGCTTAGTTGTTAACCTAAGGTTAACATCTTTACGAATGAAAAAAAGGTGAACGGAATGGCTGAAGAGAGGAAGGATAGGGAAGAGTGGTTGCCAGTAAGGTATTTCGGACCGATGTCCCCGAGGCTGATAGTCCCGCGCGCGATGTTCAGGGAGCTGGAGCACCTGCTGGAGGAGTTCGATGAAGAGTTCGACTACCCCCTATGGCCATCGATGCTCACCTCCCCGCCCCGCTTCCCCGCGGTCGACGTCAAGGAGGAAGAGAACCAGTACGTGGTCATCGCCGACCTGCCAGGGACGAGCAAGGAGGACGTGAGCGTCCTAGTGGGGGATGGCGTCCTTGACATCTCCGCCAAGAGGGAGCAGGAGTCGCAGGAGGAGAAGGAGGGCTACGTCCGCAAGGAGCGTGGATACCTCAGCTTCCACCGCCGGCTGGCACTGCCCGAGGACGCGGACTCGGAGGGAGTTGATGCCAGGCTCGAGGACGGGGTGCTAAGGGTGAGCATCCCCAAGAAGATGAAAGAGGACAAGGAGACCAAGAAGAAGGTCGAGGTCAAGTAACCTCTTGGTCAGGTCCACTAAATCATATCGACCAGTCATAAAAGGATAGGTCTAGAAAATGGACAAATCGGAGAAGGTGCTCAAGGTCGCAGAGGCCAAGTCCAAGGACGCTGGCCGGGGCATAGCCCGGGTGGACCCGGCGGTCATGGACGTGCTGGGACTTACCCCCGGGGACGTGGTCCAGATAGAGGGAAAGAAGCGGACCGTGGCTATTGTCTGGCCGGGGTACCCGGAGGACGCCAACCGGGGCCTGATACGTGTCGACGGAACGGTGCGCCGCAACGCGGAGGCCAGCATCGACGAGAAGGTGGCCATCCGCAAGGTCTTGGTGAAGGAGGCGCAGAAGATCACCTTCGCCCCCACCGAGCAGCTGCGCATCATGGGAGGCGAGGACTACCTGTCCCAGGCGCTGGAGGGGCGGGCGGTCACCCGCGGCGACGTGATCGAGATAAACGTCATGGGCCGGAGGATCGACCTAATCGTGGTCTCGTATCAGCCCGGCACGGACGCGGTCCTGGTGCAGCGCAGCACCGAGGTCAAGATCAGCGAGAAGCCGATGAAGGAGTCGCAGACGAAGGTCCCCAAGGTCACCTACGAGGACATCGGGGGGCTGGGGGAGGAGGTCAGGAAGGTGCGGGAGATGATCGAGCTCCCGCTTCGCCACCCCGAGCTATTCGAGCGCCTGGGGGTCGAGGCCCCCAAGGGCGTGCTCCTCCATGGGCCCCCGGGAACGGGCAAGACCCTGCTGGCGAAGGCTGTGGCGGGCGAGACCAACGCCAACTTCGTTTCCATCGGCGGACCGGAGGTGATGAGCAAGTTCTACGGCGAGTCCGAGGAGCGCCTGCGCGAGATCTTCAAGCAGGCCGAGGAGAACGCCCCCTCCATCATCTTCATCGACGAGATCGACTCCCTCGCCCCCAAGAGGGACGAGGTCACCGGGGAGACGGAACGGAGGGTCGTGGCCCAGCTCCTGGCGCTGATGGACGGGCTGGAGGCGAGGGGGAAGGTGGTGGTCATAGGGGCCACCAACCGTCCCAACGCCCTCGACCCCGCCATACGCAGGCCTGGTCGGTTCGACAGGGAGATCGAGATCAACATACCCAACCGCAACGGCCGCCTGGAGATACTCCAGATCCACACCCGCGGCATGCCCCTGGCCGGGGACGTGGACCTTGACAAGCTGGCGGACCTGACCCATGGCTACGCGGGCGCCGACCTGTCCGCCCTATGCAAGGAGGCGGCCATGCGCTCGCTGAGGAGGATAGTACCCGAGCTGGACCTGGAGCTGGAAGTGATCCCGGTGGAGGTCCTGAACAAGCTCCAGGTGATCAGGGAGGACTTCTTCGCCGCCCTGAGGGAGATGCAGCCCTCGACCCTGCGCGAAGTGCTCATCGAGAGCCCGAACGTGCACTGGGACGAAATAGGGGGGCTGGAAGGGCCCAAGCGCGAGCTGCGCGAGGCGGTGGAGTGGCCGCTGAAGTACGGCAACGTCTTCGAATACATGAACGCCACCCCGCCCAAGGGCATCCTGCTCTACGGACCCCCGGGAACGGGCAAGACCCTGCTGGCGAAGGCGGTGGCGACCGAGTCGGAAGCGAACTTCATCAACATCAAGGGACCGGAGTTCCTCTCCAAGTGGGTGGGCGAGTCGGAGAAGGCGGTGCGGGAGACCTTCCGCAAAGCCAGGACGGCCGCGCCATGCATCATATTCCTGGACGAGATTGACGCCGTCGCTCCCGCCAGGGGAGGCGAGGCCGATTCGCATGTGACCGAGAGGGTCATCTCCCAGATGCTTGCGGAGATGGATGGCCTGGAGTCGCTGCATAACGTCATAGTGATCGCTGCCACGAACCGACCGGACATGCTCGACCCGGCCCTTCTGAGACCTGGAAGGTTCGACCGTCTGGTCAAGATCCAGGCGCCGGACCTCGAGGCTCGGAAGCAGATACTGAGGGTGCACATGAAGGGCAAGCCCCTGGCCCCCGATGTGGACGTGGACGAGATCGCTAAGAAGACGGACGGATACACTGGCGCCGACCTCTCAGCGGTCGTCAACGAGGCGATCATGCTGACGATCAGGAAGATCGTGGCCAAGGGAAAGGACCTCAAGAACGATTCGCTGAAGAAAGAGAGGGTGCCAATGGAATGCTTCACCGAGGCGCTGCAGAAGATCCGGCCCGTGTCCCGGGGAGAGCTAAGCAAATACGAGCGCATCGTCAAGGACTTCGAGTACGTGAGGTGACGACATGCCCAGGAAGAAGCGGCAGGATGGCTGGGACGAGGTGTTCGGGGGCCTTGACATGGAGATAGAGGGCCTGAGGGAGCGGATGGACCGCCTCCTGGAGCGCATGCTCTCCGGCGAGTTGGCCGAGGCCAAGGACCCCTTGATCTACGGCTTCTCCATGCGGGTCGGCCCCGACGGCCCCCCCCTCATCCAGCAGTTCGGGAACGCCACGCCGGTCGATGAGCCCGACGCTGAGGCCCCGTCGCGGGAGCCGCTCACCGACATCCGCGAGGAGGCGGAGAGGGTCACGGTCATCATGGAGCTCCCCGGCGTGGACAAGAAGGACATCAAGGTCACGGCCGAGGACCGGAGCCTGGAGCTGGAGGTGCTATCCCCTGAGAAGAGGTTCAGCAAGCACCTGGACCTGCCCTGCAGCGTGCTCCCCGGCTCCGCCAAGGCCAACTACAAGAACGGCGTGCTGGAGGTCGTGATGAGGCGCCGGGCGTCGCGTAAGAAGGGCAGGACCGTGCTGGTCGAGTGACGATCAACGGCAAAGGACATCCCCATCCCTTTCCTTTGCCCCTTTTTCTATTTCCAAGGCAAAGCAACTGGCGCAGCGATGCCTTAGCATATGTTTATGTAGGTGAGCAGACTGCTAAGGTGTGTGCACCGGGAAGAGCTGATCGCTCGCGTGCGCGAGGTGCTGGCACGCGCGGGGTTCTACGTGTCCAAGCCGTTGAACATGCGCAGCATCTCCTTCGACATCGTCGCGCGCAGGGACCGGACCCTCCTCATCATCAAGATACTCTCCAACGTGGACGCGTTCAACAAGGAGAACGCCGAGGAGATGAAGACCCTGGCCGAGGCTCTGCAGGCCTCGCCGATAATGATCGGGGAGAGGACGGGCTCAGGCGATATCGAGGAGGGCATCGTCTACTCCCGCTTCAACGTCCTCATCATCAACCTCCAGACCCTCAACGACTACCTGCTGGAGGGCGTGCCGCCCTTCATCTTCGCCGCGCCTGGCGGCCTCTACGTCAAGCTGGACAGCCAGGTGCTGAAGGACCTGCGGGAGGAGAGGGGCATCAGCCTGGGCAACCTGGCGGAGGTGGCCGGCGTGTCCCGCCGCACCATCCAGATGTACGAGGGGGGCATGGGCGCCATGATCGAGGTGGCCCTCCGCCTGGAGGACTTCCTGAAGGAGCCCCTGGTGATGCCCGTCGACCCCTTCGAGTACAGGGCCGAGGACCGGGAGAGGTACTTCGAGCTCAAGGCCGCGGACGAGTTCAGCAAGCAGGTGTTCGAGCGCCTGGTGGCTCTGGGCTTCGCCGTGGTCCCGACCTGCAAGGCGCCCTTCGAGGCCTTGGCCAAGGACCAGAGGGTCCTCATCCTCACGGGCATGGGCCAGGACGAGAGCAAGCTCATGGAGAAGGCCAAGACCGTCTCCGACCTCTCCAAGGTCACCGAGCACAGGTCGGTCATATTCATCGAGAGGATAAGGTCCCGGGACCACATCGAGGGCACAGCCCTCATGGGAAGGGACGAGCTGAAGAAGATGGGCGAGACCGACAAGTTCTTCGACCTGGTCTCCAAGAGAAGTGAATCCAATGCGAAGCGCTGAGGTCAACGGCTCCCGCGTCCACGTCCTCGGCGTGGTTAAGGGGCTGGTCAGCGAGGAGGCTAAGGTGGAGGAGGCCGTCGCGGACACCTCCCCCGAAGTCATCGGCCTGTCCGTCTCCAAGGAGCAGCTCGCCGCCCTGCGCTCTAAGGAGTCCTGGGGCGATTATGAGCTGTCCCCCTTGGAGAACGCCTACAGGGCGCTGATGCAGGAGTTCGGCGAGGTCAGGCTGCCCTCCCCGGCGTTCGTCAGAGCATTGGAGCTCGGGGAATCGATGAGGCTCCCCCTCATCCCCATCGACATGAACGACCTGGAGTACACCGAGGCCTACTGTAGGAAGGTGGGCACGGTGGACCTGGTCCGGGAGGGGGCGTTCGCCAAGTCGGTGAAGAGGAGGAAGTTCGATGGGGCCTCGCCCGAGTCGTTGGCCATCGACTGGGACCGGCGCATCAACAAGGCCAAGGGCTTCCGGGAGCTGGAGGCGGAGAGGGAGAGGCACATGGCGCAGGCGCTGGTCAGGCTGTGCTCCCGCTACCGGACCGTCCTGGCCCTGGTTGACTGCGAACGGGCGGAGGGCGTGTTCACGGGCCTCCCTGGGCACTAGAATCCGCACATTACCAAGATTTCTATAAATAGCCAGGATGGGCATTTCTCCAGGATGAGCCTGGACGACCGGCTGGATGGCTTCGAGAGATGGGCTACGGAGGGCCTGGACCGCCTGGTGGTCTGGATGGAGAAGGACCGGCTGCCCCTGTTCCTGGTCTTTCTCTATGTGCTGGCCGTCGGGACCGCTAGGGACCTCACCGAGTACTTCCTGCTCGACCAGGAGTTCGTCTCCACCCCCCATCCCTGGATCTACAGCATAGCCCACCACGTGGCCTTCTACCTGGTGGTCTACATGGGCCTGGTGTTCCTGCTGACCGCCTTCTCAAGAAGGGGGGCGAGGCGCTGCATCAACTACGTCAGCATGTTCTTCTGGGTCATCATCCTGCCCCCTATAATCGACCATTACCTATTCGGCCTGAACGAGAACTACGCCTATTTCTCCATCACAGACTTCATCAACGCCATCTTCCGCTTCAGCGGGGAGAAGTTCCACCCCGGCCAGGCGTTGGAGGTGGCGGTGGTGATCTTCGCCCTCATTGCTTACACGGTCTGGACTGGCCGACATATGCTCTTCTCGGTCCGCGATCGGGTGGTGACGGTGGTGCGCATCGGCCTTCTGGTCGTCTTCACCTTCGTCTCGCTCTTCATAGTGGCCACGCCCATGTCCTTCTTGCCGGTCTCGCCGGACCAGTTCCCCAGTTTCGAGCAGACCCGGTACTACCAGTACCACCTCGTCTTCTTCCTCTACTACCTGTTGGCCGCTGCCATCCTCGCGCTGTGCATCACCTATCTGGCGGTGAAGGGGAGGTTCATCGACCTGGTGCGGAGCATGCGCCCTGCACAGACCCTGTTCTTCGTCGGCGTCGTGGGGGCCGGCATCGTCACGGGGTGGAAGACCAACGGCTCGATCGACCTAGTGACCAGCATCATGGAGAGCCCCTACTGGGTCAACTGGGCCTTCGTGGGCATTGCCCTGGTGGCCGCCATCCTGGCTTGGCAGGTCAGCACCATCTGGAACGACATCAGCGACCAGGAGACGGACTCGCCAGGGCGGCGGAACCGCGCACTGGCCTCGGGCGCGATCGGCGCCGAGACGTTATGGCAGATCTCCTTCATACTGGCCTTCAGCACCCTGGCCTGCAGCCTGCTCCTCTCCGTCCAGCAGGTGGCGGTCATCGGCATCGTTCTCGCGCTCTCCTACCTGTACTCGTTCAAGCCTGTCCGGTTCAAGGACCACGTCCTGAGCCCCGTCCTGATCGGCCTGGGGACATTCCTGGCGCTGATCTACGGTTGCCTCACTCCCTACAGCGAGGTCGAGGTCGTTCCATCCGGGAGCGGGGAGCTGGCGTACCTCACCGGTGCCGTGGTGCAGCCATTGCTCACGCCCGAGTGCTTCATCCTCGGCACATTCATGTTCCTGGGGCTGGTGATCGGTTCGATGGTCACGGACATCGATGGCTACCAGGAGGACCTTAAGGCCGGGGTAAGGACGGTCTACACGTCCCTGGGGCTGGAGAAGGGGACGAGGGTGGTTTCCCTCCTCGTCCTCGTCGGCGCGCTTACGCCGCTGTTTCTGTTCCACTCGTTATTGGATGTGGTCATATTCGGTTCCCTGGGGGCGGTCGCCGCATCGGTCTTCATTAGGTACAAGAGCTCGAGGATGGTGATGGTGGTGGCCCTGATAGGCCTGGCCTATGCCGCCCTAAGGTACCTGGGCATCCTCGTCCCTTAGCCCCTCAGACCGAGCTGAAGTACAGCCGCGGCATCCGGGGAAGGGCCTTCATGAGGAGCTTCCGCCAATCGGCCCCTCCCTGGGCAATGCCCATGCAGGCCAGCGCGAGCTCCTTTGATTCGCAGAACACATCGAAGAACTTGTTCAGGTCCAGCGTCATCAACAGCCCCCTGACCGCGCCCTGGGTCAGCCGAGCGGCGTCCAGGTCCCTCACCATCGTGGCCCTGCAGCGGCCCTCGTACTCGGCGGTCGCGCCGCCCGCGCCCTCCCTCACCAACCTCGATGCGGAATCCGCCGCGTAAGTAGCGCTGGTGAACGCGTAGGTCATGCCCTCGCCGGTGATGGGATTGGCGAGACCCGCCGCATCCCCCACCGCCATGCATCTTGCCGTGTGCATCCTCGACCTGACGTAGAGCGGCAGGGGATGGCCAGCCAGATCCTCCTTCCAGGTGATTCCGCCGTAGCAGTCCGATGCGCTCTCCTCGATTTCCGAGATGCGCTCCAGGATCATCGAGCGATCGAACCCCGCTCCGCCCGCCCCGATATTCGCGCCCAGGCGGCAGGGGAACATCCATCCATATCCGTAAAGGGGCAGCGAGATGCCTCGTCCTTCGTCCTTGTAGAAGTAGAACTCCATCTTGTCGTCGGGGTCCCGCTCCAGCCCGAGGTTGAAGGACATGCCCGCAGCGAACCTGCTCCGGGCATAGGGGCCCATCAGGACATCCGCGAGCCTGCTTCCCACCCCGTCCGCGACTATCAGGCACCTTCCCTCGTATTCGCCTTGGGCCGCGACCTTCACCATGGCCCCTAATTCCTCGACCCGCAGCGCCTTCTCGCCTTCCACCAGGGTCGCTCCGGCCTCCCTCGCCCTCCTGGCCAGGAACTGATCGAACCGGTCGCGCCTCACGGTTATGGCCACGCGCTCCTCGAAACGCATCTCGTGCCGTTGGCCCGAGGTGATCATCGCCGCTCCCCTGACCTCCCTTTCCACTAGGCCCTCGGGAACCTCGAACTCCAATCTCTTGAGAGCCCTCTGGAGCAGTCCCCCGGCGCAGCATTTGCGGCGGGGCATCCGCTCCTTCTCGACGAGCAGCGTCTTCAGCCCCTTCTTGGCGCACAGGTAAGCGGAGTAGGACCCGGCGGGCCCGGCGCCGACGACTATTACGTCGTACACCCAGTCAGGTAACGTCATCTGGACATAACAGTTGTGCGCTCAATTACTGGCGCCCAAGGCGAGCAGGGCCGGCAGCCGGGGAATCATACGGAGGAGGAATGCCCGGGCACCGTCCTCGCGCTTGGCCACGGAGATCGCCGCCTCCTTGAAGGAGGGGTCTCGCTCCAGCCCTGCCAGGACGACATCGGCCCACCTGCCCCTAATGGCCAGATCGACGGCAGAGCCAGTGAGCCTCGCCATGAGCTGCTCCCTCTCTGCCCGACCGCGGGCCGCCTCTTCGTATCCCTTCATAGAATCCCTTTGTCCGGACACGCAGGCGATTATGGCGGCCGCGGCATCGCCCGCGCTCGCCAAGGACGGGGTCAGCCCCTCACCCGAGAAGGGACTGGCCAGCCCGGCGCAGTCGCCCACAGCCAGGCATCGCCTGGTCGCCAGCCTGCTCCTGGGCCTTACCGCTATCGGATGGCAGCAGCCCTTGCCCTTGGGCACAAGGCCGTTGACGCGAGCGATCCCCTCCAACGCCCCGATCAAGGACGGCCCGCTTGATGGTGATACCGTGGAGATCACTAGGCCGGCCCTGATCGGGAAGGCCGCGCATATCTTCGCGTCGGCGGAGGAGAATGCCGCCGCATCCCCTTTGCCAGGGAGAAGGAACCCGGCACTCTCCCCTATTTCCTCCTTGCCCTCGCACAGGACGGCCGCCGCGTTCATGAGCCCACGTCGCGGATATGGACCCAGCAGCCCTGTGGCGTTGCCGCTCGCCGTCCCCTCCGCGATGACCATGAACCTCGATGCGACGATCCCATCCGAGAGGGAGACCTCAACGCTCGACTCGTGCTCCACTATTCTCCGGGCCTTGACTCCAAGCCTGGTCTCACAACCGCTCCTCTCCGCCAAGAGAAGGAGGTGATGGTCGAACTCGGAGCGGACAACCGTGCAGCCAAGCTCCTCCTCAAATCTCCAATCGTAGGCCCGCCCGTTCAAGCTGACGAATAACCCTTTTATCCGGCGTTGGGCCGGAATGCCCTCCAGCTGCCCGTCCAAATGGGCCTCGGCCCTTGGGAGGAGCCCTCCCGCACAGCATTTCTCCCTGGGGAAATCGTGTTTGTCCAAGAGGAGCACTGATAGCCCGGCCCTGCAGCAGAGGAAGGCGGTCCTCGACCCCGAGGGGCCGGCCCCCGATACGATGACATCGTAACGGTCGAGCACATGAAAGAAGATGGAAAAGAAAGGGATAAAGAAGAGGTTTGGGCGCCTAGCGCTTCCTTCTGCGCTCCACCAACGCCTCGGCCACGATCACTCCCATCACGCCCAGGAAGGGCAGCAGGATGGTCAAATCGATGTTGCCGGTCTGCACGTTGATGGCGGAATCGCCCTTCGTAGCCAGGACGTTGATGTACTCCTCGGTGTACTGCCAGGCCCCGCCTCCGACCGAGTAACGCTGGTCGTTCTGGTAGTGCCAAAGGGTCGGTCCAGTGCCTGGGGTGGTGCCGAACGCCGCTCCCGCGACCAGCACTATGTCCAGATCGCCGTCGCCGTCGGTGTCGCCAAGCTCGACGTCCTTCGCATCGTACTCCCTGTAGTTGGAGTTCCCGTAGGTCCCGCTGGACGCGCACATGGTGTTGAGCGAGGAGACGTAGATTGGCTTGACGTCGAAGGTCTGCGTGGTCTCCTGGGTCATGACGAACAAGGTGTCCAAAATGCCCGTACCCACCTGGCTCGTGCAGACCACAATGTCCGGCAGCGTGTCTGCGCTGTAGTCCGCGGCCTTGCGGCCCATGTCACCTATCGCGATGCCCGTCAGGTAAGCGCTCGCGGCGATGGGGAACGCGTAGCGGTAGTACATGGAGCCGGTTGTGGTGCCCCAGCTCACTGCGACCGCCCAATGCTTGATGTACAACCTATCCACCATGAAGGTGTCGTTGGCGGTGTCGGCCGTGGTTCGGACCAGGTCCTGCACCCTCACGTAGTAGTAGTCGTTCGCGCTGGGCGTCAGGGTGAACTGGTAGGTCGTGTCCGTGAGGGCCGTCACATCGGTCAGGTTGAACCATGTGGAGTTGTCCACCGAGTAGGCGATACGGAATCCTTCGGAGGTGAGCCCATCACGCTTGCACTCGATGGTCAGGTTATGATAGGCGCGGTTCTCGTTGGGTATTTGCCAGACCCAGCCCTCTGACCTGGTCTCTACGAACTTGATCTCCAGGATCATGTATTCGAAGTCCACGCTCTCATGCGCGTCGTTGTTGGCGAACTGGATGTCGACGCTCCTGATGAGATCCCAGGTATTGAGCGAAGTGGGGAACTTGAATTCCTTGACGACGTTGACCTGGCCCTCGGCGGGCTTGATGCCTGTGGTCTGGAATGGCCCAGCTTCGGTGGTGGCCCACATTATCTCACCGGTACCGATGTAGGGGTTGGGATTGACGTCGGAGACCGTGTACTTCACTTTCAGGCTAGCCGAAGCCACCAACCTCCCGTTGTACGAGGCCGGTACGTCGAACAGCGTCATTCCGAGATGCTTCCCGATCCCGACCTGGTACCTCTGGCCATCGTCCGCCGCCAACGCCGTGATATCGTTCAAGGTGTCATCGTACACCGACTTCAGGATCGGAGGGGCGGTGATGTTCGAATAGAACCTGTAGATCTCTTTGAGGTTCTCGTAGACGTTATCGCTGACCTGGGTCTGAACCCTCGTTCCAGAGGTCCGGTTGGCTCCCTCGCCCGTGTACGCCCCCTCTCCAGTAGCGTTATAGTAGACCGCTCCGGACGTGGTGTGCTGGGTGTAGTAGACCATCACCGACTTGTCACCCGTGTTGGTCCGAATGATGTCGGGATAGTTGTCGAGGTTCACGTCCGCCGCCCTGACCTTGGGGGTGTACTGGACATGTGACCAGGGCTGGGTTGCGGTACCAGCGTAGGCCGTGATGTTTTTTAATGAGGCGAACCCGAAGGCGTTGGTCTCATGGGTGGCGATGTCGCCGGTAATGGAGCCCCACTGGTTGAGCCAGACCTTGGTCGTTCCATCCTCGTAGACGGCGACGATGTCATCGTAGCCATCCAGGTTGAAGTCTGCCGCCGCGATGTCCATTGCGGCTGGGTTGGTGTTCTGGTTGTCATCGCCCAGGGTGAGGAACGCCGTGGAGTAGAAGAGTGGTTTCTTGGTCCAGGAACCATCGTTCCAGAATACGTAGACGCCCCTGTTGAAGTACATGCCGTAGGAGTTCGTGTAATCAGCATCGCCGGAGCCTGTGGCATCAGTGTAGACCACTGGGTGGACGAAGCTCGCGGCTATGTCGCCGTCTCCGTCACCGTCGAAGTCTCCGACGACCAGGGATCCGCATATCTCGTTCTGGGAATAGTAGCTGGATTGGAATCGTCCGCTATTATCCCTGGTGGCCCAAACCGTATCGTCCTCGTTGGCACTGCCTTTATTATTATTGTTCACGGCCTGCAGGCCGGCCCTGGCATCGAATGGCATGCAAATAGGTCTTGCAGAAGACCACAATTTGCCGTCTGGCTGAAAGTTCTCGTACCAAACTATGTTGGCATAGTTGGGGTCTTGGAACCCGACCACCGCGTCTTGATCGCCGTCGCCGTCGATATCGCTCAAGGAGAGAGCTATCGGACCCTGATTGGGATTGGCATCGATGGTCGTCTCGTCCCACTCCTCGCCGCCCTTGTACCATTTTATGGCATTGTCCTCCCATTGGGCGCCAGAGGAGCTCCAGGTGAACGACCCGGAGCCTACCGCCGCCAAGATATCGGTGGTGCTCAATGGGGCGGTCACTGATATCTGAGTGCTGAGCTCACTGTAGATCTCGCCCGTTCCAGGAACGCCATCATCAGAGAACAGGGCAATGCGGATG
>DATIXC010000152.1:0-3674 GCA_035518995.1 Methanomassiliicoccales archaeon
CAAGGAGGCGGTCACACCGCTTCTCGACCGCCTGGCGCCGAGCGCCGACCTGGTGGGCGCGGTGAACACGGTCGTCATCGATGAAGGGGAGTTCGTCGGCCACAACACCGACGTCCACGGCGTGGAGATGACCTTCGAGAGCAACCACGTCGACCCCAAGGGGAAAAAGGCCCTTCTGCTTGGCGCTGGAGGGGCGGCGAGGGCCTGCTGCGCCTACCTGTCCTCGGCGGGGGCCAGGACTAGCGTCTACAACCGCACCCGGGCCCGGGCCGAGCAGCTGTGCCGCTCCTTCCGCCATTGCCAGGCCATTGACTTCGACACCCTTTCCAGCGATTACGAGATCATCATAAACAGCACGCCGCTGGGCATGGAGGGCTTCCCCCAGGAGCTGCCCGCCCCCTCGTCCGTGCTGAGGCCCGGCCAGTTCGTGATGGACCTGGTCTACACGCCTTCGGCCACGCCTTTCCTGGAGGCGGCCAAGCAGGCGGGCGCTTCGACGGCCAACGGCGAGCTAATGCTCGTGCACCAGGCGATGAGGGCCTTCGAGCTCTGGACCGGGAAGGCGCCCTCCTTCGAGTCCATGGTCTCCGCGCTCAAGGGGGCGTCCGGATGAAGGGCAAGGGACTGTCGCACGGAGCGGGCACCATAGTGAACGCCATCGCCAACGGGAGGGGCGCCGCCTTCGGCCTGGACCTCAGGACCGAGGCGGAGGTCGAGCTCGATTCCTCGGGGTCGATCGAGGTGGTCATCGAAGGCTTCGAAGGAGAGGCGACGGAGCTCGCGGAGAGGTGCGTCCGCAACGTCCTGGATAGGTTGGCCAAGCGGGAGGGCTACGGTGCGAAGGTCACCACCCGCTCCCAGATACCCATATCCCGGGGGCTGAAGAGCAGCAGCGCCGCGGCCAACGCCGTCGTGCTCGCCACGCTGGACGCGCTGGGCGAGGACCTCGACCCCATCAAGGCGATCAGGATCGGCACGAAGAGCGCCGTCGAGGCCAAGGTCTCGGTGACCGGGGCGTTCGACGACGCCTGCGCCTCCTTGCTCGGAGGGGTGGTGCTGACCGACAACCGCGTCGAGAAGGTGCTGCGCCACGAAAGGCTCCCCCAAGGCCTCAAGGCGGTCATCCACGTCCCAGGCTTCCAGGTGCGCAAGGGCTCCCTACCTTTGGATAGGTTCAAGGCGGTGTCCCCCGCGGCCGAGGCCTCCTTCGAGCGAGCCAGGCGCGGACGTTACCGGGAGGCGATGGTCATCAACTCCCTGGCCTGCACATCGGCGCTGGGCCTGAGCATGGAGCCGACCTACCGTGCGCTCGCGGCCGGCGCCTTCGCCGCTGGCCTGTCCGGCACCGGGCCGGCGACGGTCGTCCTGGTGGAGGAGCGCAAGCTCACCGCCATAGTTGCGCTGTTCGATGAGAAGGAAATCATCGTGACCGACATCTACAATGGACAGGAGGTTCGCAAATGAGACTGGTGGTAAGGCCCTCGGAGGCCAGCGGCACGATCGCCGCCTCCCCTTCCAAGAGCTACTCGCATCGCGCCCTGGTTATGGGGCTGCTGGCCGACGGCCGTTCGCAGCTAAAGGACCTGCTGCTGAGCGGGGACACGCTGGCGACGCTGAAGGCCGCGGAGATGTTCGGGGCACGCGCCGAGGTCAAGGGCGCCAACGTCACCATGGACGGAGGGAAGCTGGTGTGCCCCGACGATGTCCTGGACGCCGAGAACTCCGGCACCACCATCCGCATCATGGCCGGGGTAGCGTCGCTGTTGCCTTGCGCGACCGTGCTGACGGGGGACGCCTCGGTCCGCAAGAGGCCGATGCAGCCCCTCATCGACGCATTGAGCCAGCTCGGGGTGCAGTGCTTCTCCACCCGAGGGAATGGCCTGGCGCCCCTGGTGGTGCGGGGACCGAACCGTGGCGAGAGGTGCGCCATCAAGGGGGACGTAAGCTCGCAGTTCATCTCCTCCCTCCTCATCGCCTCGGCGCTGAAGGAGGTGGACACGGAGATCGCCCTATCCACCCCTTTGAAGTCCAAGCCCTACGTGGAGATAACCATGGGCATGATGCGGACCTTCGGCGCCAAGGTGGACATGACCAGGTCCGGGTTCCTGGTGCCTGGCCGGCAGAGGTATGCCCCCCAGGCCTACCGCGTCCCTGGCGACTACTCCTCGGCGGCGTTCCCGCTGGTGGCCGGCGCCCTGACGGCGGGCGTGGCCGTCACCGGCCTCGACCCCGAGGACAGGCAGGGGGACAAGGCCATCATCGACATCCTCGAGGGCTTCGGGGCCGAGGTCAGGCGCGGCAGCACGTCGATCCGCGCCTCGATCGGCGAGCTGAGGGGCGTGACGGTCGACCTGGAGGACGCCCCGGACCTGTTCCCCATCGTGGCCGTGCTCGGCTCCCAGGCCAAGGGCACGACCGAGATCGTCAATGCGGAGCATGTGCGGCTGAAGGAGAGCGACCGCATCCGCTCCACCACCGACTTCCTGAAGGTGATGGGGGCGGACGTGCGCGAGACCAAGGACGGTTGCATGATCAAGGGGCCTTGCGACCTCAAGGGAGGCGTCGTGGACTCGCTGGACGACCACCGCATCCTGATGGCGGCGGCGGTGGCCGCGATGGTGGCCAGAGGGACGACCAGCATCACGCACGGGGATTGCTTCAAGATATCCTACCCTCGCTTCCTTGAGGACATGACCTCCCTGGGGGCGGACATGGGGCTGATGGAATGAACACCTACGGGATGGCGTTTCGGGTGACGGTCTTCGGCTCCTCCCACGGGCCGGGTATCGGTTGCGTGGTCGATGGATGCCCCTCGGGGATCGAGGTCACGAGCGAGAAGGTCCAACGCGAGCTGGACCGGAGGAGGCCCTCCCCCGCCATCGGCACACCGCGGACGGAGGAGGACCTGGTCCTGATCCAATCAGGCGTGCACGAGGGCAGGACGACCGGTTCGCCCCTGCAGATGTTCATCGAGAACCGGGACCGGGACAGCTCCAAGTACGCCGCCTTCAAGCGCACGCCCAGGCCAGGTCACGCCGACTACCCCGCCATGGTGAAGTACGGGCCGGGGCACGACATCCGCGGCGGAGGCCAATTCTCCGGGAGGATGACCGCGCCGCTGGTGGCGGCGGGCTCGGTGGCCAAGTCGTTGCTGGAGAGGGAGGGCATCAGGTTCGCCGCCTACACGCTGGCCATCGGGAAGGTGAGGGACGAGATGGAGCGCTCCCTGGAAGAGGTCGCCGACAAGGTCTATGAGCGCCCGGCCCGCGCGGCCACGGACCGGCTGGACGAGGACATGCGCTCCGAGATCCTCGCCGCCAAGGAGGACGGGGACTCCGTGGGCGGCATCGTGCGCTGCCTGGTCGAGGGACTCCCAGTAGGTCTAGGGGAGCCCTTCTTCGACACCTTGGACGGGGAGCTGGCCAAGCTTTTGTTCGCTGTTCCGGCCGTCAAGGGCGTGGAGTTCGGCAGCGGCTTCCAGGCCTCGAGGATGCGTGGCTCGGAGAACAACGACGTCTATCGCTTCGAGGGGGACGAGGTGCGCACCGCCACCAATCACGCGGGCGGGGTGCTGGGGGGCATGAGCAACGGCATGCCCCTGGACCTGAAGGTCGCCTTCAAACCCACCGCCTCCATCCCCAAGGCGCAGAGGACCGTGGACCTCGGCACCGGCA
>DATIXC010000153.1:0-4926 GCA_035518995.1 Methanomassiliicoccales archaeon
GTCCCGGAGCGGGAGACCACGGCGGTGCTCCCCTTCCTGAAGATCATGTTGGGCATGATCCCGAGCTTCCCCCTCCCTGGGGATGCCAAGCCCGGGCAGTTTGGCCCAAGGATTCTCGCTCCTTTGAGCTTGGCGTACTGCATGAGGAGCACCGAATCGTGCAGGGGGACGTGCTCCGTGATGATGATCACTGTACGGATCCCCGCGTCCAGGGCTTCGATGACCGCGCTCTTGGCGCTCATGGCTGGGACGAAGACCACCGAGGCGTTCGCCCCGGTCGGCCTGACCGCTTGAGACACCGTGTCGAAGACCGGGATGCCGTTGACCTTGGTTCCGCCCCGCCCGGGCACAGCGCCGGCAACCACCTTGGTGCCGAACTCGAGCATGGCGCCTGAATGGAACGTCCCCTGGTGCCCGGTTATCCCCTGGACCAGGGCCCTGGTGTCGTCGTCTATTATCACCGCCAGGTCATCCCCTCCCGAACTTCGCGGCCTGGGCGCAGGCTTGGTCCAGCTCATGCATGGCCGTGATGCCCTTTTCCCGCAGCATGTCCCTAGCCTTCGCCTCGTTGACACCCCTGACCCTCACCACCAGGCCGATGTCCTGGTCCAAGTCCCCCCTGGCCTCGATTATCCCTTCGGCCACGGTATCGCACTTGGTTATCCCG
Source organism: Methanomassiliicoccales archaeon (assembly GCA_035518995.1). Taxonomy (GTDB): domain Archaea; phylum Thermoplasmatota; class Thermoplasmata; order Methanomassiliicoccales; family UBA472; genus JAJRAN01. The sequence goes on from DATIXC010000153.1 coordinate 668, forward strand.
CCGAAGATGTTGACCAGGACGACTCTCGGCCTGGCCTTGGATGCTAGTCTCAAGGCCTCATGGACGACCTTTTTGTCATCTGTCCCCCCTAGGTCCAGGAACACGCCTCCCTTGGCCCCATGGAGGGCGAGGACGTCCAAGGTGGCCATGGTGAGTCCGGCTCCGTTCGCGATGACCCCGACATCCCCGTCGAGCTGCACGAGGCTGAGCCCCTTCGATCTGGCCTCCGCCTCCAATGGGCTGCGCTCATCTTCGGACATGACCAGCTCAGGGTGCCTGAACGTGGCATCCTCATCAAGCACGACCTTGGCGTCCAATGCCAGCATCCTGCCGTCATGGGTCCTGACCAAGGGATTGATCTCGACGAGCTCGCAATCCATTTCCCAGAACAGCCTCCATGCCTTCTGAAGGACATCGGCGAGCTGGCTGGTGGGAACCGAGTCGAGGATTATTTCCATCGCCGCCTCCCTGGCAACGTAATCGGGCATGCCTATGAACGGGCTCAACGGCCAGGTCATTACCATGGACGGGTCCGCATCCTCCACATCCATGCCACCCTCCTTCACCATCATCGCCATTGGCAGTCTGGTCCCACGGTCCAGGAATAGGGAAAGATAGAGCTCCCGGTCGACGCTGACCCTCTCCTCGACCAGCGCTTCGGTGACCTTCTGGCCAGCGATCTCCATCCCAATGATTTCCGATACTGCTTTGCGGACCTGGTCGAGGTTGGATGCGAAGCGGATGCCTCCCGCCTTCCCTCTCCCTCCTGCCTTCACCTGAGCCTTTACCACAACCGGGGAGTTGACATCCATGACATCCTCTGGCCGAGTGACAATGTATCCTTCGGTGGTGGGTATCCCAAACCTTTTAAAGAGCTGTTTGCCCTCGAACTCCTTGAGCTTCAATTCCACTCACCATCTCTATCCGATTGTCACGTTTATTTCGTTTCTTGTTTCTTGATAGGTTGCGTCGATTAGGACAATCGGCACGCATGTTTGTATAATAAGGATAATTCTTTCCCTATAAGGAAATAGTATTAAATATCGATAAGCCCTAGAAGCTATTGCAGCGGCGAGCTGCAAGATAGATGGTGGGGAACCGAGGTGGGTCGGAGGTCCCGGGGAAGACCTTGCTAGTTTCCAGGTATGCTCAGGCCCACCTCTATTTTTTTAAAAAAGTCTTGAGGGTTTGAGCATGAAGGCAAGTCAAGACATGACCTCAGAAATTTAAATACATTTAATTCTTATAAAATTGAATAATGGGTTATTGTTAACCAATTGAGGGCAATGGTCATAGGATTCTTTGGTCATGGTCGTTTCAGCGAGCCCCTCAGGATGCTTCCTTTCCCTGGCCTGATTCGTAGCCAAGTGACTGGTCCTCGTACATTGACCGACGCGTCAGAGGGAAAGGGTCAAATACGCCCTCAAACTTCACAATTTTTAAATGACTATCAGATACCTGCCTGGCAAAGGATACGATTGCAATCTGTTCCTGGTCGAGGGCAAGGATCCAATCCTTATCGATACTGGCACTGGACAGCATACCAGCGAGATCCTAAGGATCATAACAAGCCACATCGAGAACGGGCGCATCAGGACGATCGTACTCACCCATCGGCATTACGACCATACGGGCGGGGCGAGCGCCATGATGAGAAGCCTGGGCGCCAAGGTCTTCATCCACGAGCTTGACGCCGAAGTGGTCGGGAACGGCGACAGCTGGGGAACGATGTCAGAGATGTTCAACAAGAGCATCGACGCCATCGAGGTCGAGCCCATAAAGGCAGGGCACGTCTTTTCCTCGGGAGAGCACGAGCTAAAGGTCCTGCACACGCCAGGGCACTCCATCGGCAGCATCTGCCTGTACGATGAGTCGACCAAAGAGCTCATATCAGGCGACACGGTGTTCGTCGGCGGGGTCGGGCGATGGGACCTTCCGAGCGGCGACTTCGATGCGCTGGTCAAATCGGTTCGAGGGTTGCGGGGGCTCGATGTCAAGAGCATCTATCCAGGTCACGGCCCCTGCGGGATCGGCAATGGGAACGAGCAGATCGCGGAAGCGCTGAGCTACCTAGGGGAGAACTGAAATGGAGATAATCAAGTGCAAGGGGAAGAGCTGCAAGGATTGCGACCTCTCGGAACAGGACGTCGAGACGGTAGTGGGCTCGTTAAGGAAAGGCAACCTAGTGGTCTATCCCACCGAGACGCTCTACGGGCTAGGCGCCAACGCCCTGGACGAGGGCGCGGTCAAGCGCGTGTTCATCGCCAAGAACCGGCCCTTCGACATGCCCATTTCCATCGCGGTGAGCGACCTGCAGATGATGGAGAACGTGGCGGTGCTCGATCCCACCTCCCGCAAGCTGGCCCAGAAGTTCATGCCTGGCCCCATCACCCTGGTGCTGAAGAAGAAGCCCAAGGTGCCCGACCTGGTGACCGCGGCCACGGACGAGGTAGGGATACGCATGCCGGACCATCCATTGGCGCTAAAGATCATCCAGAAGTTCGGGCCCATCACCTCCACCAGCGCCAACCTGCACTCCCACCCGGACCCGGTCAACATCAAGAACACCATCAAGGAGATGGGCGACACCGTATCGGTGTACCTGGACTGCGGATCGACCAAGCTTGGCAAGCACTCCACCATAATCTCAGTCCATGACGGAGAGATGGAGGTCATCCGCCAGGGCGCCATCCCGATCAAGGAGATCGAGGCTGCCTTGCATGGATGAGCATGAGCTCGCCTGCTTGCGCAAGGCAGGGGCCATATCCAAGGAAGCGAGGGAGCTTGGCGCATCCTTGGTGAAGGAAGGCGGAAGGCTGCTGGACGTCGCCGAAGAGGTCGAGGCCCTGATCATCAGGAAGGGAGCGCGGCCCGCCTTCCCCGTGAACATCGGCATAAACGATGTCGCCGCGCACTACACCCCGTCGACCGGCGACAAGGCCGTCTTCTCTGCTGGGGACGTGGTCAAGGTGGACGTGGGAGCGCACGTCGACGGCTACGTGGGTGACACAGCCATCACGGTCGAGGTCGGCACCAAGAACTGGGAGCCCTTGCTGGAGGCCTCCGAGAAGGCCCTCAGGATGGCCTTGGACATGGTGGGCGATGGCGTTCCGGTGAGCTCCCTCGGGAGGACCATCGAGACGGCGATAAAGGACGCTGGCTTCAGGCCGGTCACGAACCTGACGGGGCACGGAATGAAGAGATACAGCCTGCACGCCGGCCTGACCATACCTAACATCAACGATGGGAGCACGGCCAAGGTCAAGAGCGACATGGTCGTGGCCATCGAGCCTTTCGCCACCAATGGCGGAGGGCAGGTGTACAACGAGCGCGCGGGGAACATCTTCCGTGTGCTCAAGGAGCGGCCCCTGAGGGACAAGGACGCCGCGGAGCTGTTCAAGTTGATCTCCTCCAATTTCGGCTCCCTGCCCTTCTGCGAACGATGGTGCACGTCATTGATGCCCGGGGCGCCGGGTCTGCTTCGTACACTAGTGCGCCATGGCCTCATTTCGAGCTACGCCGTCCTCAGGGAAGTGAAGGTTGGAATGGTGAGCCAGGCAGAGCACACCATCTTGATCAACGGTGACAGGCGGGAGATCACCACCCTCTGACTGAGGCTTATTTTTTTATCAAGCAAAACAAGCTTTAATAAGGTCACGACGTTACGAGTCCCCAGGTTTGCGAGGGTTGCCAAGCCAGGTCAAAGGCGACAGACTCAAGAATTCGCAGTTTGCTCATTGTACTCGCATGATTGCGAGATACATCTGTTCCCTTAAATTTATCCTAAATCGATTACGAATTTAACCTATCAGATTTTTTCGCAAATTGTTTGGACCACAGAAGACCCATTGCCGGTGATTGCCTCGGCATTGAATCCTCGAATAATGATGAACTCTCAGAGCTATGAACTCTATTATCTGGTACTTGACCAAACCTGGGGCTGTAAGGTTCGGGCTGTGAGAACCAGATGATTTTGTATTGTCACAAGTTATTTATTTACTCGCAAACAATGAAATGCGATTAATTAGGGGATGTTGGCGACGATTGAGAATCGACAACTCAAGATTAGAAACAACATCAATCCTAAACCAACGATTGCATTTCATGTGATATTAGAACTGTCGATTCTCATAGTTGGTTTATTTCTCTATCTCATCGATGGTCCATCCTCATCCGGAATCCCCTGGCTTGGTTTGTGGATTACTCTTGTGATGGCCCTCGTTGCACTGAGAATAATCCATATCAAAATATTGCGCACG
>DATIXC010000154.1:0-5632 GCA_035518995.1 Methanomassiliicoccales archaeon
GACCCCGAGCTGCACGTGTTCCGGCTCAGGCGCAACACCTTGGTCGCGTGCGCGCTCGTCTTCTACGCCTCGATAGCCATAGGTTACGTCTCGACCACGCAGCTCGAGAGCACGATCTGGTTCATCGTCCTGGTGATCGCCATAATGATGTCGGTCCTATCTTCTAGGCTCCCTCACAAGCCATTCGGATGGTGATGCGTCGGACCGCCCGCCCTCCGCTCCCCGATTCCCCGTCGCCGAGCAAATCATCTTAAACGGATTGCTGTCTAGATAGCAATCGATAGGCCCCGACCTCAGAAGGGATTTTGCTATGGACAAGTTTGACGCGCTGATGGCCAAATTGAACGGCATGAAGCAGGCGGACTCGCTCAAGTACCTCAACTCCATGATGAAGGAGCAGTGCATCTGCCCTGGATGCTCCATCTACACCGAGTGCTCGAAGGACAGCGACGAGACCCTGTTCTGCTTCCTGGGGAAGGGGAAGTGCGGATACAGCACAGAGGACGTCGAGTGCATCTGCGGCGACTGCCCCCTCACCATCGACTGCGACCTATCCGGTTCGGCATATTGCGGCCGGGGCACCGAGCTGGAGCAGAGGAAGATGTAAGGATATCCTCCCTAGAGCTCGGATCAGCGCAGGTCCTCGAGGACGACGGACGTGTCCCCGCACCAGACCCTCAGCTCCTCGGCGCTGGTCGGGATGAGCTTGGCCCGGATGACGAAGTTCTCGATCTTCATCCAGCGCGACAGCCCCTCCATCATCTGCCAGAGCTCGTAGCGGATGTGCGGCTCGCAGTAGCCGAGCCGGTTGAGGAGCGCCTTGGTCTCGTTCTTGGGGCTCTCCACCCAGATGGTATCCGAGCCGGAGTGGTGGATGAAGTCCTGCATCATGCGGGTGGCGACGCGCCTGCGCCTGAACCCTGGGCGCACGAACACCTGCGAGAAGAGCATGGGGAACTGGACGACGGAGTGCGCGTGCTTGGAGAACTCGCGCCTCGGCTCGCGGTAGATGTAATAGCCGACCGGCGCCATCCCCTGCTCATGCCTGGCCCAGACGATCTTGGCCTTCTCCTTGCCCTCGATGAGGTACATGAAGCCAGGGTTCTCCAGCCTGGCCTCGTCCTGCAGCCCCCTGAGGATGAACTTGTCCCGGTAGTCGCGGACCTTGGAGATGTGGAGTTGGAGCCTCTCCTCCTGACCTTCTCCCGGGCGGACCCGCGCCTCGCCCTTCGCCTCGAGGCTGGCATCGAACGTTGAGCACTTGACGTCACCGCATTCGAGCTGACTCATTGCATCCCACCCTTCTCGATTGCCTACCTAGATTCGCGTCCGACGCTATATCTAGTTCGCCGAGGTTCCCGAAACTAGGTAGCTACTAGTTAACTTGGCGGCTTTGCTCGCTGCGCAGGACCGAGTCCAAGCGCTCCAGCGCGGTCCGGTTGGCCGGGAACACCATCATGGACTTCGCCTCCTCGTAGGTGCACCAGCGCGCGTCAGAGTGCTCCTTGCCGTCGAGCTTGACGCGGGTGCCGGGGCGGACCTCCACCCCGAAGGCGTGCTCGTGCACCGCCCGCGGGGCGTAGAACTTGTGGTTGAGCAGGCCAGGGACGAGCCTCATGACCTCCTTGATGCCGGTCTCCTCTCTCACCTCGCGGTACAGAGCCTGCTCCAAGGTCTCGTGCTCCTCCACTCCGCCGGTCAGAGGCTGCCAGAACCCGCCCTGCCTCGGGTTGCGCTTGAGCAGGAGGAAGAAGGTCCCGGTCTGTCCTCGCTTGAATATTATCGCCAGGATCAGCTGGTCGGTGCGCGCCATCTCAACCCTCCTCCGCCGGCTCGCAGCGGCCCAGGACCTCCAGGCTCTGCCCCGGCCTAAGGACCTCGCACTCGGTCCTGGTCTCCCTCTCCACGAGCCTCTTGAACTCGAGGGGGTCGGCATGGATGTGGGGGAAGGTGGCGTAGTGCATGGGCACGACCAGCACCGGCCTGAGCAGCTTGACCGCCCGCACCGCGTCCTTGACGCCCATGGTATAGTGCCCCCCGATCGGGAGCAGGGCGACGTCCAGGCAGAACTCATCGCCGATCAGGCCCATGTCCCCGAAGAGCGCCGTGTCTCCAGCGTGATAGATGTTGGCGCCGTCGGCCTGCAGGACGAAGGAGACGGGCTGGCCGAGGTAGGCGCCGTCATCGGTGCTCGACGAATGCACGGCGTTGAAGAGCTTCGCCTCTCCCAGAGGAAGGTGGGCCGTCCCCCCGACGTGGGCATCTATCACCTTGGCGCCCTGCTTGGCGCAATACTCGGCCAGCTCGAAGCTGGCCACGATGGTCGCCCCGGTCCTCTTGGCTATGGAGATGGCGTCCCCCAGATGGTCGCCGTGGCCGTGCGTGACCAGTATGACGTCGGCCTCGGCCTCCTTGGCCTTGATGGAGGCGCGGGGGTTGCCCTCGAGGAAGGGGTCTATCAGGACCGTCCCTCTCGTGCAGGCGACCGAGAACGCGGAATGGCCGAGGTAGGTCAGGGTTGGCATCTCGCTCGATCACTGTAATACTCGCAGCCCCTACAAAATCGCATCCCTCATATTATCGCAAGGATGCGAACTGGCACGTCTGACCTGCGCTACGACGAGCTTTCGGGCGAGCGCCTTCGCACCCTGATGCACCTGGCCACGATCCTCTCCGCCGCCCTGCCGTCGCCGAAGGGGTTGCGCCAGCGCCGGCGGGCGCGCATCTGCCTCCTCGCCATCTCCAAAATGGCCTTGGGGTCGGTGCCCGCCAGCAGGTTCGCCTTGACGGCGAGGGTCTCCGGCCGCTCGGTGCTGCGGCGCATGGTCACGCAGGGCACGTGCAGGATGCAGGCCTCCTCCTGGACGCCGCCGGAGTCGGTCAGGATGAGGCGCGCGTTCGCCTCCAGCATCAGGAAGTCGAGGTACCCGAGCGGCTCGGTGACCAGGATGCCCTCGGCCCCCATGCCGAACTCCTCCATCCTCTTCCTGGTGCGAGGGTGCGCCGGGAACACCAGGGACATCCTGAGCTCTTCGCTGAGCCTCTGCATGCCCTTGATCATCCCCTCCAGGCGGCCTCGGTCGTCGACGTTCTCCTGGCGGTGCGCCGTGGCCACCAGGTAATGCTCGTCCTCCAGGCCCAGGCGGTGCAGGACGTTGGACTTGCGCTCGGCCAGGTCGAGGTTCTGCCGCACCGCGTCCACGACGGTGTTGCCGGTCCTGTAGACGCCCTTGGCTATTCCCTCCCTGGCCAAGTGCTGCCTCGCCATCTCCGTCGGGACGAAGAGCAGGTCGGACACGTGGTCGGCCAGGACGCGGTTGATCTCCTCGGGCATGGTGCGGTCGTAGCAGCGCAGGCCGGCCTCGACGTGGCCCACCTTGACGCCGAGCTTGCTGGCGGCCAGCGCGCCGGCGAGGACGGTGTTGGTGTCCCCTTGCACCAGCACCACGTCCGGCCTCTCCTCCAGCAGCACCTTCTCTATGCCGGCGAGCATCTTGCCCGTCTGCTCGCCGTGGAGGCCGGAACCTACCTCCAGCTTGTGCCTGGGCTCGGGCAGCTCCAGCTCGTCGAAGAACACCTTGTCCATGTCGTAGGAGTAATGCTGGCCGGTGTGCAGCACGAAATGCTCCACTCCGCGCTTCTGGCACTCGCGCACCACCGGGCACATCTTGATGATCTCCGGCCGGGTGCCGAGGACGATGGCGATCATTTTCCTCCCGGTGGAATCTTCGGGCCGGCTCTTATTGCTTTGCTGGCCATTATCTCCACCTGACCAGGATCTCCTCGCGCTTGAAGGTCTTGACCGCAAGGTAGAAGGCGACGGCGTCGAGGGCCAGGACGATGGCGGCGAAGAGCAGCATGTTGGTCAGGGAGAGGATGACCAGGCCCACCAGCACGATGATGAAGAAGGCGATGGCCGGGAGGACGATTATCCCGCCGATCTGCTGCGAGCTCCTAACGTCCGTGACCCTGGAGGAGATGACCACGTTGAGCAGCACGCTCAGGACCGCGAACAGCGGCGCCAGCAATAGCACCGCCACCAGCCAGATCGCGTCCGGCAGGAGGAAGTAGCCGAGGACCGGCTCCGTAACCAAGTCCACGATGACGATCATGGGGACCGCCGACACCCAGGTGATCAGCACCGTGGGCAGCAGGATGGCCATGGTCTTGCCCATGAGCAGCTCCAGGTCGGTCGTGGGGGTCGCCAGCAAGGGCTCCAGGCTCTTGGAGAGCTTCTCGCCCACGAAGGAGTAGGAGGCGATGACCGTCGGCAGGATCGAAGGGATGAGCAGGATGAACAGCAGCAGCGCGTTGACGATCAGCTTCAGGTTCTTCTCCAGCTCGCTCTCGACCCCGAGGAAGACCGAGCCGGGGTTGATGGTGTCGATGGTGGTCGAGGACCAGATGTTGCAGTGGGAGATGATGGAACCGGTCGCCTGGGAATCGGTTATGTTGGAGTAGCTCACGACGCAGGACTCCATGGTGCAGTTGGAGATCTCGCAGCTGCCTATGGCGCAGTTCACCAGCTCCACGTTCTCGATGCGGTAGTTGCTGATGCTGACGTTGACCAGCTGCTGGTCCGCCAGCAGGCCCTCGACGCGGATGTTCAGGTCCAAGGGCTGGTCCGAGGGCGCGGGGGAGAGCAGCGTGAGGGGGATGACGTAGATCATGGGCATGATGGTGCACATGAGCAACGGCATGAGGATGATGGAGAGGAGGATGTAGCGGTTCTTGCGGTACTCCGCCATCTCCTTGCGGACGATGGTGTTGACGTTGTCCCAGCGCAGCCTCATTCCCCGGCCCCCACGAGCTTGAGGTAGATGTCCTCCAGGGAGCGCTTGACCTCCTCCACGTAGGAGACCTCCGCCCCCATGGCCACCAGCCTGGAGACGATGGCGGGGTTGTCGCGCTTGGGGTCCGCCACCTGGATGACCAGGGACGAGTTCTCCTGCCTGACGTCCAGGACGTTGGGCATGGACCTCAGAGCCTGCAGGTGCTCCGGCCTGACCTCGCGCAGCTGGAACATGGTCGCGCGGCCGAAGAAGCGCGAGGCCAGCTCGTCCGGGGTGCCTACCGCCAAGAGGCGGGTCCGCAGCACGCCGATGCGGTCGCACACCCTCTGCGCCTCGTCCAGGTTGTGGGTGTTGAGGAAGATCGTCCTGCCCTCCTTCTTCAGCTCCAGCAGATAATTGCGTACGGTTAGCGCGGCTTCGGGATCAAGCCCCGAGGTCGGCTCGTCCAGGAAGAGATATTCCGGCTCATGGACCAGGGCCCGGGCGATGGCGATCTTCTGCTTCATGCCCTTGGAGAACTTGCCCACCGCCTCGTCCCTGCGGTCCCAGAGGTTGAGGGTCTTGAGCAGCTCCATGATCCTCCGCTCCCGGTCCTTGGCGCCGACCCCGTACAGCCGGGCGAAGAAGTCCAGGTTGCGGTACGCTCCCAAGGACTCATAGAGCCCAGGGTTCTCGGGGAGCAGGCCGATGCTCTGGCGGATCTTGAGCTGGGACTCCGCCTCCCTGAGGTCGAGCTTGCTGATGTAGGCGGTGCCCGAGGTCGGGGCTATGAGGCAGCAGAGCATGCGGACGGTGGTGGTCTTGCCCGCGCCGTTGGGGCCGAGGAAGGCGAAGGCCTC
>DATIXC010000155.1:0-3280 GCA_035518995.1 Methanomassiliicoccales archaeon
CCCTCTCGGGGCGCTCCTGCCTCTCTGGCTTCTCGCCTCTCTCCGGGCGCTCGGTGCGCTCCGCCCTCTCCGCCCGCTCGGCCTTCTCGGCCTGGTCAATGTCCTTGGGGCCGCGCTTCTCACCGTTGCCGGACTTGAACAGCTGGTCGCCCTCCAGTCCGAACATCTCGATGAACTGCTCGGCGGGTATCTTGTTGCGCAGGCACTTCATGATCTGCTTTTGGGTCAGCTCCTCGACCTCGTGGCCGCGGGGCGCCCGTGCGACGAAGTCCACCTCGGCCACCTGGAAAAGCTCCCTGAGGATGAGCTCCCCGCCGCGGTCGCCGTCGACGAAGGCGGTGATCACCCTCTCCTTGGACAGCTCGCTTATGGACTTGGGGATGTTCGTGCCCTCGACGGCGATGGCGTTCTTGATGCCTGACTTGAGCAGGTTGAGCACATCGGAGCGACCCTCAACCACTATTATGGCATCGGAATCGTTCACGTTCGGACCCGCTGGCAGGCGCTCCTTGCCGAAGTAGATGACCTCCTCGACCTGGACCGACTGGCGAACGCTCTCCGTCAGGTCGATGCCCGAGGTCTTGGACTGCTTTATGAGGTCGGTGAGCAGCTCGCGGGCGCGCTCGATTATCTTGGTCCTCTTGACCACCCGGACGTCCTCGATGCCCTCAACCGCGATCTTGGCCTTGCAAGGCCCGACCCGGTCTATGGTCTCGAGTGCGGAGGCGAGGATGACGGTCTCCACTTGGTCCAGGGAGGAGGGGATGAGGACATCGCCTTCCGACTTCCCCTGCTTGGAGTGCACGTCCACCTCGATCCTGCCTATCCTGCCGCTCTTCTGCAGGTCGCGCAGGTCGAGTTCGTCCCCGAGCAGGCCCTCCGTCTGCCCGAAGATCGCACCGACCACGTCTGGTTTCTCCACTATGCCATCAGCGTTTAGCCTGGCCTTGATCAAATACTTGGTTGTACTGGGATCAATGTTCATTGGATCTCACTTCCTTTGTTCGTCGGAAAAACAATTCGCGACCCGGTTGGCCTGAACCTAAGGTTCCTTCCGAGATAGCGCCTGATGGCGCTCTCGGCCTATGTCGCACCAGTCATTGTTGTATCCTTTTACCAGGACATGATGAATGGGTGATAGTGATTATGAGTTATACACTAGTCAGGCATGAGCCCGAAGTGTTTTTCCTTTGGCCCCTAATGTAACAGACGTCAAATATATACTTTTCGCACCAGTAGTCAGCCACTGACATTTATCTTCAATGATAATGATTTGCGCAAGTTCAGCTCGCAACGATGATAACCGAACGAGCCCTATGAGATGCATGTTCTGGCGCAGAACGAAGGCGTTGGTGAAGATGGCCCGCCCTTTCGTCCTGGTGGCCGGGCTCCTTGCATTTCTCACGGGCGCAAGCATGGCCTTCTGGCGCCTAGGCAACCTTCCTTGGAAGGGGTCAATCGCTGGCCTGGCGATCATGGTCACCGCGATTGTGATGGGGCACTATACCAACGAGTACGCGGATTTCGACACCGATTCCATTACCAGGAGGACCATCTTCTCAGGTGGAAGCGGGGTATTGCCCTCAGGGGTAATCCCCAAAATTTGGGCTCTGTACGCTGCCTTGGCGTTCCTTGGCCTGAGCCTCTTGTTGACCGTCTTCGCCTACTTCTCTGGGATTATAAGTTCATCTGTGGTTTGCTTGGCCATCATAGGTATTCCCTTGGGCTGGTTCTATTCCATGCCCCCATTGAGACTGGAGAGGACCTGACTGGGCGAGCTAGACAATGCTCTGCTGGGCACGATGATGTTCATGATCGGCTATGTGGCGCCTGTGGGCGAGTTCGACATCGAAATGCTAGCCCTTTCGGTCCCTATCTTCCTCGCTGTCCTCATCAATCTCCCTTGGGGTTCACTTCGCAGATAGGAGCGCTGACGAGATGGTCGGGAAGAGGACGATGGCGGTTGTCTTGGGTCGAAGGACAGTCACCCTCTTTTCAGTTCTGGCAATGATGATGTACGCGACCACGGCCGCTATGGTCGACTACCTTCCACTTACACTGATAGCCGCCTGCTTCGCCACACTCCCAATCGCAGTCTGGTCAGTAAATGGCTTCGCAAGAAGCGGAAGGCCGCACTTCGGGTCCATCCTCATGGCCTCGTTCTTCATCTTCGCTGCAATCGGGTTCTTGCTCTCCTGAGCACGGGCAAAGTTCTTAATCCCGCAGGCGTTCTCGTTGGATGATACATCCAACATATTGAGAGAATGGAGATCTGGATGGTAGATCCAAGGAAGATAGTGGAGAAGGAGGTCTCAGGCGCGATCAAGGGAAGCGATCTCTCCTGCTCTTATTACCCATGCCATTACCAAGGCCAGGACTGTACCTTCTGTTATTGTCCTCTCTACCCTTGCCTGGACGCCTCCCTGGGTGAGTTCGTCGAATCGAGGAAGGGAGGCGAGGTCTGGAGCTGTGCGAAATGCTTTTGGGTCCACCGTCCAGAGGTTGCGAGTTCGATGCATTCGGAGCTCAGGGCCGACCCGGGGTTGATGGCTGAAGAGCTGAAGCCGCGGCTAGAGAAGCGATTCAGGAAGCGAGCCAGGGCGGTCATGATATTGGGCGCCACCTCTGGAGCTGGAAAATCGCTCATCGCCGCAGGGCTCTGCCGCCTCCTTTCGGATCGAGGATGCAAGGTCGCCCCCTTCAAATCGCAGAACATGTCGCTCAATTCGTTCGTCACGAAGCGAGGTGAGGAGATCGCGCGCATTCAAGAGCTTCAGGCCAGAGCAGCCAGGGTCGAGCCCATCGCAGCCATGAACCCTATCCTGCTGAAGCCCAAGGGCAACGCCGTTTCCCAGGTGATAGTCGAGGGCAGGCCCCTGAGGGACATGGACGTCGCAGAATACTATGGCGACTTCGCAAGGCAGGAGGGCCTCCCCATAATCCGACGCAACTTCGAGCTGCTTGCCAGAACGAGCGACTTCGTGGTCATCGAGGGCGCGGGCAGCCCTGCCGAGATCAACCTGGGGGACTTGGAGATCGCTAACATGCCGACGGCGGAGATCGCCGACGCGGACTGCGTCCTGGTGGTGAACATCGAATGGGGAGGCGCATTCGCCTACATCTTCGGCACGATCCTGTTGATGAAGGAGGAGGAAAGGAAGAGGTTCAAGGGGGTGATAATCAACAACATGTACGGAGATGCGGAGAGCCTGGCCACGGGCATCGAAAGGGTCGAGGAAGAGCTAGGGGTCGCAGTCCTCGGAACCATGCCGCATCTCGA
>DATIXC010000156.1:0-2263 GCA_035518995.1 Methanomassiliicoccales archaeon
CGTCAGCCCGGCCCCGATGTCCAGGAGGATGCAGAGCACGAGTATGGGAGCGGTGTGCACCACTATGCGGCGGGTCTCTCCCGGATGCATGCGCCAGACCCGCCAGGTAAGGTAGATGGCGATTCCGAGGAGGACCAGGGCGAAGGCCTCGAGGAACGCCTCAGAGGTATAGCCGTCCTTGACCAACACGGCAGCCAGGAAGAGCATGGGCAGGGTCACCACGTCCCCGGCCGCGGTGATGATAGGCGCGGAGAAGTTGTCGATGTCCCAGCCACGCTTGAACCCGATGTCAGCGACCAGTATGTTTATGAAGACTAGAGCCAGGCCGGCGAGGACCCCTCCGATCACCGAGATGAACACGAAGACCTCCATCGGCTCCGCCTCCACCCCGAGCAGGGCGGCGATGCCGGACGCCATCACTCCCATAAGGAAGGACATGATCACCGTAAGCAGGATGGAGGCCTCGAAGTTCTGCCGCAGCAGGCTACCCTTCTTCAAGGAGAGCTCGAATGTGCCGATGTGCATCGCCGTCCCCAGCCTCGAGCCCAAGGCGCCGAAGATGTTCCCCCTCATGCCTATGGCGGGCGGTATGAGTATCATCAGGCCAGCCAGCTCGCTTAGGGTCTCGGTCATTGAACCCAGCGTGGCGCCCGCGAGCAGGTCCCCGACGGAGGAGATTATGAGCCCGACGAAGCCCAAGGTGAACACCGTTCGATTGCGGGAGAGGAACCCCCGGAGGGCTTCGAAGAAGTTCATAGGGCTCGCAATGAGGTAGAGATTAAACATATATTACTTGCACGCTGGACGAAAACCCTCCCGGTCCGCCTAGATGTCTGGCTCAAGGGGACAAGCGATAAATAGCCACACCAATATGAAGTAAGAGGCCACCTGAAGGCTTGGAAGGTGGCCGGGATTGGTAAAGTGCTGACAACCGACCTCGCCCACGCGGAAGAGCGCGATGTGACCATCAAGACATCCGTTGGGGGCATTTAGGATGGAGGCACCCCTCGGGCACGAGGACGGCAAGGAAAAGGTTCCACGCACCGTGCGTGAGATGCTCACAGAGATGAAGGACACGTCGGAGGTCGTGGTCGACCTGGCATACGCCGCCCTGGTGTTCGAAAGCCAGGAGATGGCCGAGGAGGTGCAGCACCTGGAGCACAGAATGGATACGCTGCTCTACAACATCCGGATCAAGGCCATGCTATCGGCGCGCACCAGGAGGGACGCCGAACAGCTGGCCGGGCTGCTGCAGGTCGCTTCGTCAGCCGAGGCGATATCCAACGCCGCTGGGAGCATCGTCGACCTTCTGAGGCACGAGAGCGATAAGCGCCCCTTCATCTCTCTCGTTCTCAAGGAGGCGGAAGAGAAGATCAAATCGCTCACGATATCGGAGAAATCTGACATGGCCAATCGCACCATCCAGGAGATGGGCGTGGAGTCGGAGACGGGAATGCGCATCATCGCCATGAAGAGAGGGAAGCGCTGGATGTACGACCCTGAAGGGACATGCAGGCTGAAGGCCGGCGACTTGCTGATCGTGCGCGGCACCGAGAACGGCTTCGAGGTGCTGAGGTCCTACAGCGCTGGCGAGAGGCACTGGCCTCAATACCCTTACGATGGGGCGATATGATGGACGAGCTGGAGCAGAAGCTCCTCGAGGTCAAGGACACCTCGGAGCTGATGGTGGACCTCGCCTACTCATCGCTGTTGTACAACAACCGCGAAATCGCCCAAGAGGTGATGGAGCTGGAGGAGTACACGGACGAGCTAACCTCCTCGATCCAGAAAGAGGCTATCAGGAGAGCCATGAGCGACGGCGACGCCTCCAGGGCCTTCGTCACCATCAAGCTCATAGAATCGTTGGAGGGGATCTGCGACGCGGCCAGCGGGATAGCCGGCGTGGTGATGAAGAACGTCGAGCCTCACCCCGTGATCAAGATGAGCATCCGCGAATCAGAGGTCACCATCGCCACCGCCATGGTGATCGAGGGCAGCGACCTGTCGGACAAGACACTGGGGGAATCGAGGCTTGCCAGTCAGTCGGGGATGTGGGTGGTGGCGATCAAGAGGGGCCGAAAATACATCTACGGCCCGGACGAGGACACCGTCGTGCTGGTCGGAGACACCCTGATCGTCAGGGGCCCGAAGGACGGCGAGGAGTTCTTCAAGGACTTGGCCTCAGGGAAGACCAGGTTGTCCTGATTTCTCGATGTAGAAGGGGAATGGTAGCCCCGGGCAGATTCGAACTGCCGTCGCAGGA
>DATIXC010000157.1:0-3332 GCA_035518995.1 Methanomassiliicoccales archaeon
TTGTTATGGCGAATATGTACGCCTATAGCCGGTCGATGTGGTCCGCGATCAATTTCCTCTCCGCACGCCGGAGGATGACGGCCAACGTCGATTTGGATATGCCCACTCTCGCCGAGAATTCGTCGAGGTTCATCCTGCGCGGGATGTCGTAATACCCAAGATCGTAGGCCATTCGCACGATCGTCTCCTGGTGATAGGTGAGGACCGACTCTTCGCTTCGATTCCTGAGAGCGGTCATCTCAACTTCGCAGCCGACCTCTTGAAGCTTCTCTACCAGGTTGCTCAAGTTCTTGGAAGAGGGCGCGATGACCGTCCAGGCCACTCTCCCATCTGGCTGGGAGATTGCATTGTCGAGGAAGCAATTGGTTTCGCTCAGCGCGCCGCAGACGACGCACGCAGAGTTGGTCACCGCAGCGATGTGAGTGCCCTTATCGCTGCTGACCAGGTTGATCTTGCATCGTGGACTGACGGACCTGATGCTGTCCATCAAGCTCTCCCCGTCCATGTTCATCTTCGTCTCGATCCTCACGATGCTGCGCCCTCTGTCCTTTTCCCAGGGCACGCACTTCATCACCCGAATGGAGGCATTGCACTTCCGTGATACGTCGCTCACCCAATTGCCCGGTATGTGCAGGAGAAGCCTCGCGATTCGCATCGGTTGCTCACAAGCGCTCCTCTGATATGAATGCGAGGTCGCGACCATCATCAACTTCGAGCGAACGAGGAGAATCGCCCGGGAAATAAGCGCTCATCTCTCCGAATTGTCGAACCCGATCAATATGCTGGCAAGCTTGGGGTCGTCGGGCAGCCCGTGCGCCGCCCGCACGTACATGTCGGATGGCGGGGAGGGCGAGCATGAGACGACGTTCTTCACTCCAGGCAGTTCCGCCACCTCCGGGAACGCCACCGGGGGCATGACGAAGAGCTCCTTGGTCTTCGGTTTCCGGTCCGTGTAAACGATGAAGTCCTGCGACAGGAAGAGGACGTTGGGCGTATCCTCGAACTCCTTCCTCTCGTGGGGGAATATCTCCCTGCCCAGGATTAGGTCGCCCCCGTCCGCGATCAATAGGACGGTCGGCTCCGGCGGAGGCCTGAACTTGGAGTCCTTGACCACCACGATGACGTTCTCCCTTTCCAGGCACTCCTGCACCCCCAGGTTCACGCAGGAGATGCCCAGCGCCGCCTTGATCCCGCTCTCGATCTCCACGACCCTCTCGCGCGTGACGTCGTCGAGCTTGAACACGTGGACGCTGCCCTCAATTCCCTGGAGCAGCCTGATGACCTCTTCCACCTTTGCCATGCGCGCTCAAGAACGCGCTCGCCATAATTTATCTTTGCCCCGGTCGCCACCCCTCGGACAATCTATTTAATGCGGGCAGGTCCCTAGTCCCCTCCATGAGCCTGGACGTCTTAGCCAAGCAGCAGCCATCGGTGGTCAACGCCCTGTATAGGTACAAGCACGAGGTGTTCAAGGAGGGCTCCCTCACGGTGAAGGAGAAGGAGCTGATCGCCGTGGCCATCAGCATGGTGCTGAAGTGCGACGTCTGCCTCGAGGTCCATGCGGGGGAGGCCAAGAAGCTGGGCGCCACCACCGAGGATCTGCGCGAGGCCATGACCGTGGCCATGTACCTGTCCGGCCCTACGGCCATGATCTGGTCCCCCATCATCGACAAGATCCTGATGGGAGAGGAGATTGAGGGTCGCTAGGCTACTTGTCGAAACTGACCAGCACGTCGCGCTTCAGCCCGAGCCCCGCCGCGACCTCCATGCCCTTGAGGGTCGCCATCGGCAGCGGGCAGGTGGCGTGCTTGAGGGTCTTTCCCCCGATGTCATAGACCTTGTTCTCGGAGAAGGGCATTCGCATGGCGTCCATCATCTCGAGCCTCTCCTTCCCCAGGGCATCGGCGAAGTCCTGCACGTGCTTGCAGCCGCTGCTTATGCGGCACTTGAGCTCGTCCCCTTCCATCCAGCATTCTATCTTGGCCTTGAACCGGCAGACGCCCGGGTCGACGTGGAGCGACACCCTTTCCTCTTGCATAAGCAGGTCGCTCATGAGGTCAGCGCTCCTTCTTGGCGCGGGACATGAGGTCGGTGAACGAGCCCCGGGTGATGTCGAAGACACCTATTGCGGCGATGGCCTCCTTCTTGCGCATTATGGGCACAACGACCACTGGTATGCCGCGGTACGGGCCGGAGACGGCCGTTCGCCGGATGATCTGGCTCTTCTTTAGCGACTCCTCCAGGACGGGGCCGGTGTAATTGCTGTCGACCACGTCCCCCTCCTCGCATCGCACGCCGTACTGGTTCTTCGAGCGCATGGCCAAGGGAAGCCTTCCCACCAGCTCGTGCATGGCCAAGGCGATGCACTTGAGGTCCTCCGCCTCGGTGTCCGCGGACAAAAGGGTCGTGCCCTCAGTCCAGCATCTCCTCGATTGGTTGCTTATTGCCAGGGCGGCCGTGACCGCCCCCTTCTCCGCCGCCTCGTAGGAGAACGCCGATCCTATAATTATGGCGTCCCCGTCCTCGAGCTCGAAGAGCCTCTTGAGGGGTGCGACGATCTCCTGGTCGGGGAAGTTGTCGTCCCCCGGGAAGACGACCTTCCCGTCCCTGGCTACCAAGGTGGTGGCGCCGGTCGCTCCGGCCCGGACCGCTTCGTCCCGCTGCTCGCAGCCGAGCTTGATGCGGTCGGCCATGCCCTTCGCCAGGACGGCGCAGTTGTGCTTGCCCAAGGTGATTCCGTCCAGCTCGACCGAGTGGGTCTCCACGCCTGAGGTCTCGAGGCGCTTGCGCCCTCTCTCGGTCAGCACCGCCCCGCGGCGCGTGTTCTCCACCGAGCCCTCGCGGATCATCTTGTCCAGGATGGTCCTGGTGCTTCCTTCGCCAATCTGCAGTGCCTCAGCGAGGGCCTTCCTCCCGACCGGTCCTTGGGTGTCTATCACCTGGTACGCCTTCCAGATGTGAAAGAGCGAGAACTTCGGCGTCGGTCCTCCCGCAAAATAGGAGCTGAACGTGAGTGGCATCGAGGGATGGATATATCATCCATCCACATAAACCTATTCGATTAAAAGAGGTTGCATATCGGACGCTAAGCAGACGAGAAACGCTTCATTCCTTAAATATGTTTGAAATCAGGCATCACAGCATCCCTGTGCGCTATGGTCTCAGAAGAATCATCAGATGCTTGACTTCAGCCCTCCGCTGCCTTCTTAACGGTGCAGGCAGGGATTTCGAAACCGCTCCGGGGACCTAACTCCACTCTCCACTTTGTCATCATCTCCACTTGACGCTCGATTCCGGCGCATAGTCCTGGGATCAAGATATTCCTACGTTCC
>DATIXC010000158.1:0-3103 GCA_035518995.1 Methanomassiliicoccales archaeon
CGCATCACCACGATGCGGTCCGAGACGGACATGGCCTCCTCCTGGTCATGGGTCACGTGGACCACGGTCAGGCCGAGGCTCTTGGTTATCCTTCTAAGCTCATATCGCAGGTCCACCCTCACCCTCGCATCCAGCGCGGACAATGGCTCGTCCAGCAGGAGCAGCTTGGCCCCGGTCGCCAGGGCTCTGGCCAACGACGCCTTCTGCTGCTCGCCCCCGCACAGCTCGGAAGGGAACATCTGCATCTTGTCCAGCAGCCTGACCATCTCCAAGTACTTCCTCGCCACCTGCTCCCGCTCATCCACGGGCCTGTCCTTGACCGTCGGGCCGTAGGCCGCGTTCATCCTCACGGTCATGTGAGGGAACAAGGCGATGTTCTGGAAGACATAGCCCAGGTCCCTCTCCTCAATGGGGACGCCCTTCATGCTCCTGCCGCCGATGTAGACCTCGCCCTGAGTGGGCTCGAGGATGCCGGCGATAACGCGGATCAGCGTGGTCTTCCCGCACCCGGACGGTCCGAGAATGGTCACGTACTCGCCGTCCGCGATGGTGAGATTCACCTCGTCCACGGCCACCACCTTGCCGAAACGCATGGTTATGTTGTGCAGCTCGACCTCAGGCATTCACTCCACCCTCAGCTCCTCCTCCAAGCCCTTGGCGGGCACGGGGAACACCGTCGCCTTGTCCGCGCTCCATTTGATCTTGACCCTGTCCCCGACCGACAACCTCCCCAATCGCCAGGAGGGTATCTTGGAGGAGTATCTCCCAAGGCTAGGGACGTCCACGTCCAGATAGATGTTGCGACCTTCGAAGAGGATGCGCTCGACCATTCCTTCGAAGAAACCTTCGCCCTCCTTGTGCACCTCGGTGTTGCCCACCTTCACCCCGACCACCACCTTCTCCCCGATCCTCTGCTCGCATGGCCTTGCCAGGACCGCGTGGCCGGGATCGCCGCGGACCAAGGTGGCCTCGGCCTTCTCCTCCACCGTGCCCACGAAGAAGTTGGATTGCCCCACGAAGTTGGCCACGAAGGGGCTCAAAGGATTGTCGAAGACGTCGCCAGGTGATCCGACCTGCACCACCTTGCCCTCCCGTATCACGGCGACGCGGTCGGCCATGACCAAGGCCTCGTCCTGGTCGTGCGTTACGTGGATGGTGGTCATGCCCATGGACTTGGCCAGGGAGCGGAGCTCGTGGCGGAGGCTAATGCGCAGCCTCGCATCCAAGGCTCGCAGCGGCTCGTCCAGCAGAAGGACGCTCGCCCCTGAGGCCAGAGCCCTCGCCAAGGCGGTCCTCTGCATCATCCCCCCACTCAGCTCGTCCGGGTAGGCATCGGGCCGGTTCGTTAGCCTGACCATGTCCAGCATTTCCGCGAGGGTGCGCTCCTTTACCGCCTCATCGTATTGCCGGATGTCGGGCCCGAAGAGGATGTTCTCCGCCAAGGTGAGCTGGGGGAACAGCGCGTAGGTTTGCGACAGCATGACAGCGTGACGGTCCTCTGGCTCCAACTTGTTCATGACCTTGCCGTCGAACAATACGCCCCCTTGCTCAGGTCGAATTAAGCCTGATACGATCTTCAGAAGGGTGGTCTTTCCCGCCCCGGTAGGCCCAAGGAGGCACAGGTACTCGCCATTGCGGATCTGCAAGTCGACGCCGTCGGCGGCTTTGATGTCCCCGTAGTGCTTGACGATGCCCTTCAGCTCGATCATTGGCATCTAGCTCGCCCTCCTCTTCCTCTTCGTAAGGTAGCGCAACGAGAGCATGAGCACGTAGGATATTATGATGAGGACGATGCATGCCAGCGCCGCGGTGTAATAGTCCTTGTCCACCTTGATGAGGTTGACGATGTAGTTAGGTGCGGTCAGGACCGTGGTCGATATTGCCCTGGTCGCCCCAGTCTCCCCAAGGCTGCGGGTGAAGGCCATTATCGCCCCGGCCAGAATCGAGGCTTTCACCATCGGGAAGAGGACGCGCCTGAAGCTCTGGATTGGCTTGGCGCCAAGGGTCCTGGCCGTTTCCTCAAATGTAGGGTCGACCTCCTCCACCGCCCCGGTCACGTTCCTTACCATCAGGGGGTACGTGAATGCGATGTGCGCCAGCATGACCAGAAAGATGGCGAAGGGACCGGTGACCGGGGTCCCCCCAGTCCAGAACAGCTTCAAGGAGAAGCCCAGCGCAACGGTGGGGACAATCAGAGGCACGTTCACCAGTATGTCCAAGGTCTCAGGCAGCCACTTGGAGCGGTTCTTAGCGATGTAGAGTGCCAATGGTATGCCGAAGGCGAGGTCGATGACCGTCACCACGCCGGCAATCACGAAGGAATTGATCAAAGACTGCCCGAACAGGGACCAGTCAGTAGTGGTGGATGGCTCGGAGGTGAAGACGAAGGTGAAGACGAAGAACGAAGGGATGAGGACGATGAAGACCAGGAATAGGATTGAAATGGCGTCTTTGAGCCGCGGGGCCAGGCCACGAGAAAGTATCTTTTCCGGCCTGGGCCAGACCTTGCGGAAGGGGATGTGCAGCTTCTTCACAATGATGGCAACGACCACCAAGAGCACCAATGCCAGGATGATCAGAACGATGCTTGTGAATGCCAGCGCAGGGGTGCTTTGAGGGGTGTTTTGTAAAGAATCAATCAGTGTTGGGGCCGTGTTGAAATCGGTATTGCCGACGGTGGCTAATGCCGCCACTGTGCCTCCGGTCTCGCTCAGGCTCCTGGCGAAGCAAAGGATAATGCCTGTAACCAGGCCGGCCCTGAATAGTGGCAGGGTGATGCTGCGCACCGCTGTGAGCTTGCTCGCCCCCAATGTCTGTCCGGCGGTCTCGAATGTCTGGTCTATCTGCTCCAATATCGCTGAGAGCGAGCGGACCATGTAAGGGTAGGTGAAGATGATATGAAGAAGGATTATCAGGATGAACGGGGAACTGACAATCTTCAGGCCGAGCGGATTGGTAAGGTCGGCCGGGGTTATGCCCCAAAAGATGGCGGCAGAGAAACCGAGGGCGGCCGTAGGGACGGCCAAGGGCATGTCGATCAGGGTGTCGACCAGCTCCTTTCCCCTGAACTTCTTCCGGACCAGCATCCAGGCCATCGGTAGGC
>DATIXC010000159.1:0-2210 GCA_035518995.1 Methanomassiliicoccales archaeon
ACACCGGCGGCCTGGCCACGGACGTGACCGACGAGGAGATAATCGCCGCCCAGAAGCTGCTGGGCAAGACGGAGGGGGTGGGGGTCGAGCCCGCGTCCGCCGCATCGATAGCCGGCGTGGCCAAGCTCCGCAGGCAGGGCCTCATCGCCAAGGAGGAGAGGACCGTCTGCGTCTGCACCGGGAACCTGCTCAAGGACCCGGACACGGTGATCAAGCACGCCGGCCAGGTCTTGAAGGCCGGCGCCTCGGCGGACGAGGTGAAGCGCCTGGTGCTCGGCTGACCCCCTCTTCGTGTCGATTCAGGGCCGGCCTGCTGGCGCCGGGGGCCTCTCGCTATCATTTCGCGTAAACATGCAGCAAAGAATTTTATGCGATAAGGGGAATCATCGTTCACCGACATGAACAATGTTCCAGCGAAGCGTGTCCGCTACCGCACCTACGTGGACGGGTTCGACGAGAACCTCAACGGAGGCATACCGCAGGGTCACACGGTCATAGTGGCGGGCGCCGCCGGGACCATGAAGTCCTCCCTGGCGTACCACATCCTCTTCATGAACGCCAAGCGGGACGGCGTCAACGGCCTTTACATCTCCCTGGAGCAGAGCAAGGTCAGCCTCACCAGGCAGATGGAGGGGCTCGGCCTCAAGGGCGACACCCTCGGCCGCCTCGAGGTGCTGGACCTGAGCGAGATCCGGCGCAAGAGCGAGGGCGCGCAGTTCATGGACACATTCCGCTTCGCGGTGAACGAGACCAAGAAACGCCTCAACTACGAGCTGTTGGTGATCGACTCACTGGGCGCCCTGGAGATGATCTCAGCGACCCCCCGACCGAGGGAGGAGCTCTATCGCCTGATGGAATGGCTTCGCTCCTTGGACGTCACGGCGTTGATGATCAGCGAGATGCCGGTGGGCGAGTACACATCCTACGGGCTGCACGACGTGGACTTCCTGGTCGACGGCATCATCCACCTCAAGATGATCGAGGTCACCGACACCGAGGTGCAGAGGCGCATCCGCTGCGTCAAGATGCGCGAGACCGACCACTCCAGCAACTACTTCAGCTTCTTCCGCAACGATCGCGGGTTCGCCGTCACCCGGGCCATCAGCGACTTCTAGAAGTCGAGCAGGCTGCGCTGCGATCTTCCTTTCTCTTCGGCCGGGGGCTCCTTACCTCCCTCCGTAGGCTTCGGCTCGGACTTCCTGGGGCTCTCGCCCACCTGCTCCTTGATGCTCTTCGCCAGCGCGTCCCCGATCTTGGGGATCCTCGCCAGCTTGCCGAGCTCCATAGCCCTGACGTCGTCGAGGGTCCTCAGCCCGTGGTCGAACATGGAACGGGCGCGCGCCCTGCCCACCCCTCTCAGCTTCACCAGTTCCAGGAGCTCGCGCCGCACCCCGTAGCGCACCCGGACTATCAGCTCGGTCAAGGGGGCGTAGGCATCCTTGTTGAAGATGTTGGCCAGCTCCCTCATGGAGTACAGCAGCCACTCACCCAGCTCGACCTTGCTGCGCAAATCCCCGGGCCCGATGCCGTACTTCTCCAGCAGGGGGTCCTCCTCCATCTCCTCCAGCCAGTCGTCGAGGACGCAGGCGGTCTTGACCTCGGCCAGGAAGAACTCGTACTCGCCCAGGTCCGCGGGGACGGGAAGGAGGAGCTCTCCCCCCTTCTCCACCACCTTGGTCTCGAGCCAAACGTTGTCCGTGCGCCTCAGGTACAGGGGGAGCATGTCCGGGGTGGAGCAGGCGGCGTGCAGGAATCCGAAGTCGCCCATTCCGGTCCTGAAGGCGCGCAGGGCGTCGCGCATCTTCACCGCAGACACCGGGTCGATGTACAGGTCCGACACCCTTCGGCCGAAGAAGGAGGCCTTGAACTGGTCCTCCTCCCTGAGCATCTCCTCGGCCCGGAGGAACTCCAGCACCCCCTCCACCGCGTCCTCCATGCCAAGCATGGTGGTCTGGTGCGCGAAGAAGGTGGAGTTGAGGAAGTCCATCAGGGACGACCTGGAACCGGTGGTGGAGGTGGCGATGAGGGCCAGGATGTGGGAGCGGAGCACGTTCTCCGAGCCCAGCTTGGAGAAGATCTCCTCCGTCTCGCCCAGCAGGTAGTTGTCGAAGAGGAAGGACCTCTCCTCCTCGTTCCTGGCGACGAGGATGGCCTCCCCGTACTTGTCGTACTTGGGGCGGCCGGCGCGCCCGCACATCTGCTTGATCTCC
>DATIXC010000160.1:0-3751 GCA_035518995.1 Methanomassiliicoccales archaeon
CAGCAAAGTTCGACATCAGCGACATCACGAAGTCCAAGAAGTTCAGAGTTGGGGCAATATTGCTGGCGATTTATGGCGCGACCTATGCGATCTTCATCGCCCTGGCCGTCCATTCAATCAATGTCAGATATCACCACCAGCCGCAAACACCGATATTCAGTATCGAGACCCTCAACATGAACGTGGGGCTGGTGTTCGGTTTCGCGGTCATTCTCCTGGCCATCATCATGGCGGTGTTCTTCAATTGGTATGCCGGAAGATCGGAAAAGAAGAGTGGAGGGAACTAGATGGCCACATATTCGTTCCAACCCATCGCCTTCGGGCTCTTCGTCGTATTCGTTGGGATAACCATTGGGATATCGATATACGCCTCACGGCGGGTGAGAACTGCTGGCCACTATTATGTTGCCGGAGGGGGAGTCAAATGGTTCGTCAATGGAATAGCGTTCGCAGGGGACTACCTAAGCGCTGCCTCATTCCTGGGAATTGCCGGTCTGATCGCCTTCTCGGGCTATGATGGATTTATCTATGCCATAGGTTTCCTGGCCGGTTGGGTCATCGCCTTGTTCCTGATAGCTGAGCCTCTCAGGAAGATAGGCAAATACACCTTCGGCGACGCCTTAGCGGCCAAGTTCAAGGACCGCAAGGTCAGACTGGTGGCGTCCATTTCTGCCATCGTGGTGAGCGTGTTCTACCTCATCCCCCAGATGGTCGGCGCCGGCAGCATTGTGCAACCGCTGCTAGGACTGAGCTATGAAGCGGGAGTGCTGATAGTAGGACTGATCGTGGTGTTGATCGTCGCCACGGCAGGAATGGTCTCGACCACCTGGGTCCAGTTCATCAAGGGATTCCTGCTGATCTTCGCTGCCTTGGCCCTTACCATCGGTGTGCTGTTCATGGCCGGTTTCGGACCCGTTCAGTTCATCGGGCACTTCGTTCAGAATCCAGTGACCGTACCGACCACGCATGGGAACACCACCATAGCGGGCGATATTTTCATGAGTCCCGGCGTGAAGTACAAGGACCCATGGGACTTTGCCTCTCTGGCATTAGCCCTGTTCCTTGGAACGGCCGCTCTCCCGCACATCCTGATCCGGTATTACACGGTGCCTAAACCGTCCGATGCGAGGAAATCCACGGTGGTCGCCATCGTGGCTATCGGAGCGTTCTACATCCTGATCCTGTTCCTGGGCTTGGGGGCGAACTTGTTCAATGGGGCTGCTTACTCCAACGGGGGCACCCTGGACCCGACGAATCAGAACTTGGCGGCCCCGCTATTGGCGCAGTACGTCGGAGGAGAATGGTTCTTCGCCCTGATCTCGTCGATAGCATTCGCCACCATCCTCGGGACGGTGTCCGGTCTGATCATGGCAGCCTCGGGCGCGATTGCGCACGACATCTATACCGAGTACTTCGGGAAAAAAGGGAACGACAAGAAGACCCTCAGGGTATCCAAAATAACAGCGATCGCGGTCGGTCTCGTTGCGATAGCCCTCGGAATAGCGATGAAAGGACAGAACGTGGCCTTCCTCGTGGGTCTGGCATTCGCCGTTGCAGCGTCCGCCAATTTGCCAGCATTGCTTGCTATGCTGTTCTGGAAGAAGGCCACCTCCCAAGGCATAATCGCCGGCATAATCGTCGGGTTGACCCTGTCCATAGGGCTCATCATAGTAAGCCCCACCTTCATGGGAACCACGGGCCAGGCATGGTTCAGCCTGCAGAACCCTGGCATCGTCTCCATTCCGGCGAGCTTCGCAACGACCATAGGCGTCTCCCTCATGACCCAGAATTCGGCCGAGAAGCGGGCTTCTAACGTGGCCAGTTAATTGCGACAGGCACAAACCCAATTCTTTTTTTTCCTTATTGAAGCTGTAGCGTCGGCTGTCGCCTATTCATCGATCTCGCGTGGATTATCTGGAAGCAGATGCGCTACGTAATTGGGTTCCAACGAATAATCCTGGTACTTAGAGCAGACCCCGCGCCTTCATCTGCGCCTCGGATATGGAATCGAACTGCAGAGGCACCGTCTGGGGCTCCTCCGGCTCCGGGATGCGCATCGGGTTCGGTCCGATGTCCTTGATGAGCTTGATGAAGTCGTCCACGTTCTTCTGGAATGCCTCGGGCTCGTCCGAGTCGACGAAAATGGTGCGGAACCTGTGCTCGTCGAAGCCCAGCTGCTTGATCACGGCGTTGAGCAGGGACATGCGGCGGTTGGTGCGGATGCTCCCTACCTCGTAATGGCACCTGCCCGGCTTGCCGGCCAGTATGAGCACGCCGTCCACGCCTCGGGACAGAGCCCTCATCACCCACTCCGGGTCGATCCTGGCCGAGCACATGGTCCTTATCACCCGGAACTCAGGCGAGATCTGGAGCCTCTTGATCCCGGCCAGGTCCGCGGCGGCGTAGGAGCACCAATGGCAGGCGAACACGATGACGTTGGGGAACCTCTCGGTCTCGCTCTCCAGGCTAGGGGTGAGGCTGTCTATCTCGGCCGTCACTTCGGCGTTGGAGAACCTCGCCTGGTCCATGGCCGCGCTAGGGCAGGCGGCGACGCAGGCCCCGCACCCCTCGCATACCGCTGGGTTCACGGAGGCCAGGCGATGCCCGGGCTTGCCGGTGATGTCCAGCATCTTGATGGCGTTCACCCTGCAGGTGGCCTGGCAGACGCCGCAGCCCGAGCAGGCCTCGTCCTTGACCTTCACCTTCGTGCCCTCGTCGTTGGGCTTGGCCTGGCGCAGCTTGGCCACGGCCATGGCGATCATGTCCTCGGCCTTCTTCGATGCCTGCTTCTTGTCCTTGTGGACCCACGAGCATTGCTCGCGCAGGTTGGTCATCTCCACCATGGAAGGCATGAGCCCCGACCTCCCTGCGGCCTCCTCGAACTCCTTCAGGTAGAGAAGGGGGGAGCATGCGCCGATGACGACCCGGTCCAGCCTCTCCGACTTGATGGCCTCGGAGATACGGTCTCTGGAGCGTCGGTGGCAAAGGAACTCGGCTGTCTCGACATGGGCCACGCCCTCAATGGCCTTCGACCTTGCGTGCAGTGAATCGATGTCCAGGGTCACGCTCATCGCACCATGGCACGTGCAAAGGAATACGCCCGTCCGAGGGGCCCTAGCTGCGTCGCTCATCCTTAACCTCCTCCTAAGTGGAGAGTCCACTCCCGACTCCGGGCTATCGATTCTAGTACTGGTATTTATTACAACCCGCCGAAAGCTTCAGCGATGGCGAAACAAGGCACGGCCCTGATGGCGACACAAGCGATAGCATTCGAGGCGTTGAAAAGAGCGCGCCCGACACCTTTATGCTGGAGATGTGGGCTTAACCGGCAGAAGGTGCGCTCTTGAAAGTCTTGGCGATAAACGGGAGCCCCAGGCCCAACGGGAACACCTCCCTGGTGATCAAGGATATCCTGGCGAAGGCTGAAGCGGCTGGGGCGAGCACGTCCTACTACGACCTCGTGGACCTGGACATCAAGGACTGCAAGGCCTGCATGAAGTGCAAGAGGGAGGACTGCTGCTCCCAGAAGGACGACATGGAGAGCATCAGGCCGCTGATCCAGGAGGCCGACCTTCTGCTCCTCGGCTCCCCGGTCTACATGGGGGACCAGACCGGGCTCATGAAATGCTTCATCGACAGGTTGTACACCTTCATGGCCCCGGCCGGCCCGCAAGGGGGATTCAAGTCCCGCCTGGCCGAGGGGAAGCGGGCATTGGTCATTTTCACCTGCCAGATGCCCGACGGATATGTG
>DATIXC010000161.1:0-2865 GCA_035518995.1 Methanomassiliicoccales archaeon
AAGATGCCCTCCAGGTAGCCGAGATGCGAGTTCTCGAAGGTCCCCCCGCAGCCCAAGTCCCCTCCGTCGTCCAGGAAGGTGCCCTCCTCGATGTACCTCCTCTTGGCCTCGGCGATCCAGTCCGACTGGGTGATCCCCATGTCCCAGGTGTCGAAGGAGCCCAGCATGGTGGACATGCCCTGCGAGGGCCGGAAGGTGGCCTGGGTGTTGACCGCGTTCCTTATCAATAGCCAGAACAGCCTGGAGTCCTGCTCGAGCTTCTGCGCCTTCCCGAACGGGGCCCGGTTAGCCAGGTCCTGCAAGAAGGGCAGAGCGCGCAGTATATCCAGCGGGTCCTTGATGTTCTTGAGCAGCGGGCCGGCCATGCGCATGAGCCGGGGCGTGATCCTGACGTTCATCGGGACCCTGACCCCGCCGGTCTCCCTCATGATCTGCCTCATCGCCTTCATCTTCCACTTGAACTCGCCCTGCGAATAGCCGATGACGGCGTTCACCAGCACGTGGTGCGTCGCCTTCTGGAAGAAGCCGCTGTCCAGGGCCACCTTGAGCTCCTCGTTGTTCTCCGTCATGCCCAGGGCGGTGAAGAACATGGGGGTGCGGAAGCAGGCGTACTCGATCTCCGCCTCGCCCAGCTTGTATCCGGCGTCGGCCATGGCCTTGGCCGAGGGGAAGGCGTGCACGTTGAAGGCCATCCTCTCCGGCAGCCGGTCCATCAGGTACACGGGCGACCTGCCATGGACCTGCCAGTGCGCAGGGCCGTTCCACTTGTAGAGTTTGACGGCGCACTTGGTGAAGACCCCCAGCCCCCCGAAGGTCCCCTGAAAGCCGCGCATCACCCCTCTCAAGGAGGGGCCAGGGCCGTCGGCGGTGAACCAGCCCGCGCCCGCGCCCCCGCTGCCCAACGTGAGGACCTCGCCGGTGGGCAGAACCCACTCCACGCCCAGCAGGTTGCGCCCGCTGTAGCTCGTGGAAGGTCCGCTCGCTCCGTAGCCCCAGGCAGCAGCGGTCGAGGCCAGGAGAGAATGGTTGGAGCCGGAGGAGACCGTGTGCACGGTCAGTCCGAGCTTGAACGCCTCGGACTGCAGGTCTATCGCCCGGACGTACGGCTCGACAATGGCGTACTGGTTCTTGGCATCGATCTCCACGATCCTGTCCATGCGCTTCATGTCAAGGATGACCACGCGGTCCCTTGAGGCGGCGCACACCGCGTGGAACCCGGTCGAGATGGGTTTGGCCATGAGGCTGGTCCGGTTGCACAGTCGCACGATCTCCTGGACCTGCTCGGTGGTCTTGGGCATGACCACGGCGACGGGACGGGGAAGCCAGGTGGAGCCATCCGTGACCACCGTCTCAGGGTTCATGTAGAGCGAGTAGGTGTCCATCATGCAGGGGGCGGTGGAGACCCATTCCCTCCCTACGATGTCCTCCAGGTCCTTGATTTCGTCGTCGGTGATCATCTAGAGCCCCCATTTGCCCTGGTTCAGGACCAGGTTGGGATCGAAGATCCCCTTCACCTTCCTCAGCACCTCGAAGCCTAGAGGGTTCTGCTGGAAAGCGATCTTGCCAGCCGCACCGTACGGCCTGCTGAAGAACGCCCCTTCCTGCGCGAGCCTGGCGACCGACTCCCTCTCCAGCCTCCTCATCGAGTCCGTTTCCTCAGACCTCCCCGGGTCGTAGGCGCACATCAGCTCTACGTGGCACCCGTGGTTCTGGACGACCGGTTGGACGTAGGTTCCTATGGACCTTTGCTCCACCCCGGTCCTCCCCGCCGTGTCCAGGAATGCGTCTATCAAAGCGGGGACCATGTCCAAGGTGGTGAGGAAGAAGATCGAGAGGCAGCCGCCCTTCCAGGCGTCGCGCCATTCCGCCTCCCCGCAGGGCCTCGTGGCCGCGTCAAGCAGAGCGCCTGCACTGACCTTCCCCAACGATGTCGCCATGGTCAGCTTGTTCCTCTTAGCGATCGCACCGATGTCATTGCTCTGATACTCGACGCGTTCCTTGGGCATCCTCTCGAAGCCAGCGACGTTCTGCAAGCAGACGAACCGGGGCAGGGACCTCCTAACCTCCTCGAGATCGCCGCCTCCTTGGGCGCTCATGAGCATGGCCGCGGCGGTGCGGTCGAGGACGAAGGAGTGCTCACCCAGCCATTGCCTTTGGACGTCGTAGATGTAGGGTATGAGCTCCTGGAGCGACTCAGCGCCGAGCAGATAGGGCCGCTGCACGCTCGGCCTCAGCTCCGCCCTGACCGTGATCCAGGTGGCGATGCCCATGGTCCCCTGCGACCCCTGGACCACGCGCTGGAAGTCGGTCTGCGACGGCCCCAAGGGGGATTTCTGCGCCCCGCCCATGGCCCTCTGCTGCTCCAAGGTCCCAGGCCCGCCGGCCGCCCCGGTCCGGAAGAGCTCCCCGCTCCCGAAGACCAGCTCCGTGCTGGCCACCGGGTCGCTGATGTCCCACTGCCTGTTCGGCCAGGTGGTCGGCTCCCGGTCCATCATGGCCGCGACGACGCTCTTCCCGTTTCGCGGGGCGAGCGGCATTGGAATGGTCATGCCGTGCGGCTCGAGGGCCTTCAGCAGCTCGCCGTAGGTCACGCCCGGCTCTATCAGGCAGACCCGGTTCCTCCGGTTGATCCAGGGTATCCCTCTCCATCCCGACAGGTCCACCATCACGTTCTCCTTCATGGCGGTCAGGCCTCCCTTTCGGTGGCGGCCAGTGGATGAGCTGACCGTGAGATTCAGTTTGGAGGAATTGGCCAAGCGCACCAACGCCTGCAGCTCGCCGACGCTCGAGGGACGGACCACGAGGGAGGGGGCGGTCCCCTCATCGGTCAACGAGGCGGATGAAAGGAATGGGTCAAGGTCTTTG
>DATIXC010000162.1:0-4831 GCA_035518995.1 Methanomassiliicoccales archaeon
TTAATGGCGACCTGCGCTCATGGGCTCTCAAGACGAGATTCGTCACTTAGCCAACATTCATTCCAGATGAATTATTTTCAAATTCTCATTTGACAAAGGGCCATTTCAGGTTTGATATAAGATGTATGCGAGATGTGATGAGTTTGAACTATAGGTCGAACCAGGAAAAGACTAATAGAGCGCGAAGGGTGGACTGAGCTATTTCTTCTCCCTCTTCAGGATGAGGTCCGCGACCTTCCTTCCGGAGAGCAGCATGCCACCAAAGATCGGGCCCATGCGCGGGGCGCCCATGACCGCGTTGCAGGCCATGCCGGTGACGTAGAGGCCAGGATAGACCTCGACGGTGTTCTCCACCGTCATCTGCTCCCCCACCTCGGCCCACATGCTCTTCTCGCCCTCGATCCGGCCCGTGGGGGTGTTGAGCTTGCCGACCTTGCGCACCACCACGTTGACCACCTCCGCCGGATGGCCTGTGCCGTCGATCACGTACCTCGAGCGCACCGCTATAGGGTCCACGTGCAGCCCAGCCACTTCCACTGCAGAGGAATTGATCACCACGCCGCAGATGCGGTCCTGGCGGATCATGACGTCCTCGACCGAGATGGTGTTGAAAAGGCGCGCCCCGGCGTCGATGGCGCTGGCGATGAGCTTGGCGCTCGATTCCACCGAGTCGGCGGTGTAGTAGCCGTCCTTGGAGTCCTCGAGCTTGACCCCTATCTCCTTGAGAAGGTACTTGGACTCCTCCTGCACCACGATCACCGGGAAGGTCAGCCCGCCACCCCACATCCCTCCACCTGGGGTGAGCTTGCGCTCGAAGATGACGGTGCGGAGCCCTCCCTTGGCGAGATAGCGCGCCGCCGTCAACGAGGCAGGGCCCGCGCCCGCGATTATCACATCAACGTCCAGGCTCTCCAAGAACTCCCTGGCGTAACGCTCGATGATCTTGCGGGACACGATGACCTCGTCGATCGGCATTTGGGCTCACTACTCCGCGGTAATCCATGACTTAGGATTTAGGGATGCTGTAAACGATTGTGAAATATTATCCTTTCGTTCTATTGTCCCTGCTTGGGGAAGGTGATTATCACCGCGCATTCGCAATCGATGGCCGCCCTCTGCTCCTTCTTCCCTAGATAGCCCTGGCTCCTCAGATGCCAATCCCCTTCGAAAATGATGATGTCCACGGACCTCTCGCTGGCGAATTGGACGAGGTCCCGGCTGGCGCTCCTTACGAGGAGAACCATGGGCTTTATCCGCCGAATTATCGCCCATTTGGGGAGCGAGGCGTAGGTGGCGAGCTCCCTGTCCGCGTCCACCAATGACGATGGCTTGTAAATGGAGTACAGGGGGACGATCGACGGGATCTCCACCACCTTGGCCGCTACGACGTTCACGTCGGGGATGTTCGCGCCCTCCGTCAAAGCCTCTGCGATCTCGAAGGGCCCGCTCTTGAACCCCCCTAGGACAGGTATGAGCACCCTTGGGAACCCCCCCTCCATCGGCTTCGTTTCCCAATCGCTGACGAGAACGACCCTTTTGCTCTGGAAGTCCTCTGTCCATCTTACGCCCCTTAAAGAGGAGCGCTTCCCTTCGAACACCCCCTTCTCCACGGGAAGGATAAGCCATTCGGGGTTCGTCCTCTTAACCGCCTCGCGGAGACTGCTCACCATAGTGCTCGGGCTGTGCTCCTTGCCGACCAATCTCAGCTCCATGGCTTCCACAGGGACTTCCATGGGGGCGGCGATATTCTCCAACACCCTCTCTAGGTCCATGACCATGGCGTCATCGACCCCTTCCTCGATGATGCGCAGGAGGATCAACCTGGAGCCGGAATGCCTTGCGATGTTCGTCGCGTACCTGAGGGTCGCCTCCCTCCAGTTGAGGACCTGTATTGGCAGTAGCACTGGAGCGGCCCGCTCGACGAAAGGAGGAAGGGGCTTTGGAACCGCGATGGCCGTCTTCCCCATCATGGCCAAGGGCGCGAGAACTGGCCTGGCTGCGACCGGTTTTGCTGGGATGATGTAATTCCTAAGCAGGTACTTCCGGACCTCCTCGAGGGCGAAGACCACCGGTGCGATGGCGTAGAGCGTGACCAAGGTGGTGGCCGCGAAAGGTGATGTGGCGAATATATCATTCAGCAATGGCAGGTAGATCATGGCAAGGAGGATGAGGAACGAGGAGGCGATGCCCACCAGGAGCCACTTGTTCTTCGTCAGGCTGATGGAGAGGGCGGACTTCACGTTCGTCCTGGTGGCCAGCAGCGTGCCCAGCTGGCCCGCCATTATGGCGGCCATCGTGATCGTTGTGCCCTGCACATAGATCATCTGGTCTGGGACCGAGCTCATCCCTAATGACCATCCTCCTTGGGTCCAGGCAGCGAAGCACCAGAGGACCGAGGCAACGCCTATGATGACTCCGAGGTAGGCTGACCGGGCGAGGGCGCTCGGGCTGAACAGCCGCTCCGATCTTGTCCTGGGAGACCTGTCCATGATTCCTGGCTCCGGCGGCTCCAGAGTAAGTGCGAGCGAAGGAGGTATCTCCATGATAAGGTCGATCGCCAGAATCATAAGAACGGTCAGCGGCAAGGGGGTCCCCAACATCACAAAGACGATGAAGCTTACCAGCTCTGCCCAGTTATGTGTGAATACGTAGACGATGAACTTCTTGAGGTTGTCATAGACGCATCGCCCCTGCTCGATACCGCTCACGATGGAGGCGAAATTGTCGTCGAGGAGCACCATGTCCGACGACTCGCGGGCGACGTCGGTCCCGGACAGCCCCATCGAGATGCCTATGTCAGCCTCGAGTAGTGCGGGTGCGTCGTTGACCCCGTCGCCGGTGACGGCCACCGATTCCCCCTTCTGGCGGAGCAGCCGGACGATGCGCAATTTCTGATCAGGGGAGATTCGCGCGAAGACCAGCTCAGGGTCATCCAGGATCTTGAGGAGCTCCTCGTCGCTCATCGAGGAGAGCTGATGGCCGGTATGGACCTCGCTTTTCGAGGCGGTGATGATCCCGACTTGCCTGGCAATTGCCTCGGCCGTTAGCTCGTGGTCACCAGTCATCATTATGATGCGTGTCCCTGCGTTCCTTGCAAGGCGGACGGCATCCGCCGTTTCCGCTCTTGGAGGATCGAGGATCGCTACAAGCCCGACGAACGTGAGCTGGGTCTCGATCAGGTCAGATTTGAATTCGTTCGGGGCTTCTGCGATGGCGCGGACGGCCAGCCCCAGCACTCGGTATGCATCCCTGGCGTAGGAGTCGGCTCGGGCGCTAACTTGTCTCGACAGCTCCTCGGTCAAGGGGACTATCCTCCCCTGCCAAAAGATGCTGGTGGATCTGGCAAGCACCTCCGAGCTCGCACCCTTCACATAGGCGATGATATTTCCCTCTTTATTCCTGTGAATGCTAGTCATCATCTTGCGGCTGGACTCAAAGGGGATCATCCCGATGCGTGGATTGGTTGCCAACACATCCTTGTAGGCCATCCCGGCCTTCGCCGACATGGAGAGGAGCGCAGCCTCGGTGGAATCACCTACCGCGGTCCATCTCGACTTGCGCCTGTCCAACGGGGGCACTAGCGTGGCCGTATTGTCGAGACTTGAAATCTCGCAGATGCGAAGCAGCTCTTCGCTCTCGCTGGCCATTATTCTTCGGCCGTCAATCAGCACCGAGCCCTCCGGCTCGTACCCCTCGCCGGTGACCTCGTAATTGGAGCCTCCGACCCAGATCTTCTTTACGGTCATCTGACCTTCCGTAATGGTCCCCGTCTTATCGGTGCAAATCACAGTCGCGCTCCCCAAGGCCTCCACCGATGAGAGTCGCTTGACCACGACGTGCCGCTTGGACATCTCCAGGCTGCTCAGCGCCAGCGCCAAGGTCAAGGTCATCTGGAACCCTTCAGGGACCAGCGATACCATCACCCCGATCATGAAGAGGAGGCTAGCGGCCAGCTCCAGGTGAAGTCCAAAATATGCCAGCAGCAAGAATGCCGCCCCGACCGTGATTGCCACTATGAAATTGAGTTTCGCGGCACGATCTAGCTGTATCTGCAGAGGGCTCAATGGCTCGGTGATGGTCTGGGTCAGCGAAACCACGCGACCGAACTCGGTCCTTGTTCCCGTGGCGATCACGACGGCCTCGCCGGACCCTGATGCAACGATGGTCCCTGAGAAGATGAGGTTAGAGCAGGACACAACCTCTCTTGGAGGAGAGACTATCGCGACCGAAGAGCGAGGCTGTGGCTCGGACTCGCCGGTCAGCGATGAGTTGTCGACCGAAAGCTCGAAGCTGGTCGTCACCCTCGCATCCGCGCACACTCGGTCCCCTGCCTCAAGAATCATAATGTCGCCAGGGGCGACCGCCGACACGTGAACCTGTTTGACCTGGCCATCCCTTCGGACCCTGGCGTTCATCGGGATCAGGCCGCGAATGGCTTGAACTGCTTTCTCAGCGCGGTGCTCCTGGAAAAGGCTGAAGATCACGCTGAGCAGGACGACCAGCAGGATCACTATTCCCATATTGATGGAGCTGGGGTCATTGGCCGTGATGCCACTTATGAAGGACAGGACCGCGGCAACGATCAATAGGACGTTGAACAGGTTCTTGATCTGGGAAATCAGCCCTTGCCACCGCTTCTTCCTCTTCTCTGGCAATGAGTTCGGCCCGTACTTTTTCAATCGCTCTGCGGCCTCGTTCTCCGTCAATCCCTTTGGCGAGGTTTGAAAATCCTTGTACAATTGGTCCAAGGGGCATTGAGCGAGCATCTGCGCGTCCGTGCTTCCGCCCGAGGGGTTCTCCACATTGTCATCTTCTACGGGTGGCCTTCCTT
>DATIXC010000163.1:0-2895 GCA_035518995.1 Methanomassiliicoccales archaeon
AAGTCGAGCAGGAACGCGGCCAGGATGATGTCCTTCTCGAAGCCTGTCAGCTTGTTCTTCTTCATCCTCTCCTCATCCCGGGGCAATCCAATTTCGATGATGTCGACTATCTTGGACCTGGACTCGTCGTCCAATCTCGCCAGGAGGGTACCTTCCAGGTCCCCCTCGATCGCCTCCTTCCTCTTCGACCGGTCCTTCTCGACCTGCAGGGATTCGATGAGGGTCTCCCTCTCGGCCCGGTTCGCGGAGCTCAGCAGCGCGTAGGAGATGCCGTCGAGCAGACCCCACATCACGATGGTGATGAAGAGGACCACCAGCATGTAGTACAGATCGTTCTCCCCGCCGGGCTGGCCTAGCAATACCAAACCGGAAATCGAGGTAACCATCAGGACGCCATAAAGCAGCTCGGAGAGGCGGTCCCCTAGCGACAACGTCTCCCCGACGAACTCGAAGGTCTCCTTGGCCACGTTCTGCCTTGCGAACATGGCGTCGATCCTAGGTACTGGCAGACCCATGATTAACCGCTTCTGCTCCTGTATTGCCTACGGATATAATTAAATCCGAGTCGAGCATCAGCGTCCGCTCAGCCCTTCTGGAGCTTCACCTTCGCCTCCTCCACCGCCTTCAGGTACTCCTTCGGCAGCTCGGGATATTGCAATCCCAGCCTCTTGATCTCCGACATGATTATCTGGGCGGCGAGGACCCTGGTCAGCCACTTCTGGTCCGCAGGCAGGATGAACCAAGGGGCGCACTCCGTGCTCGTGGCCTGGAGCATCTCCTTGTAGGCGTCCATGTATCTCAGCCACAGGTCCCGCTCCTTCACATCGTTGGGATTGAACTTCCATCTCTTCTCCGGCGTTTCGATCCTTTCAAGCAGACGGCTCCTCTGTTCCTCCATCGAGACGTTCAGGAAGAACTTGATGATGACCATGCCGTTGCGGGCCAGGTGCTTCTCGAACTCGTTGATGCTGTGATAGCGCTCGTTCCAGAACGACTGCCCATAGTCCTTGTAAGGGAGGCGTTGGCCGACGAGGAAATCGGAGTGCACCTTGACCACCAGCACCTCCTCGTAGTAGGAGCGGTTGAAGATGCCGATCTTGCCCTTACCCGGCATGACCTTGATGCATCGCCACAGGAAATCGTGGTCGAGCTCCTCGGCGGTCGGGGCCTTGAAGGAGGTCACCTCGCAGCCCTGGGGGTTGACCCCCGACATCACGTGCTTGATAATGCCGTCCTTTCCCGCCGCGTCCATTCCTTGCAGGATTATCAACATGGAGTAGCTGTTGCTCGCCCATAGGACGTCCTGCATCTTGGTGAGCTCCTTCTGGCTTCGGGCAAGTAGCTCCTCGGCGTTGTCCTTGGAGAGCTTGGTCCCATCTATCGAGAACTTGTCAGGGTCATCCCAGTTGGTCGGATGTTCCTTAAAGTCCACGCGCTTGCCTGGCTCCATCCGGACCCGGTCGATGAGCTGCCTCGACTCCTTATCTACCATATTCGCCCTAGAACATGATTCGGGCTCTTACCTAATTATAGGCGTCGGAG
The DNA here is from genome assembly GCA_035518995.1 of Methanomassiliicoccales archaeon. Taxonomy (GTDB): domain Archaea; phylum Thermoplasmatota; class Thermoplasmata; order Methanomassiliicoccales; family UBA472; genus JAJRAN01. The sequence goes on from DATIXC010000163.1 coordinate 1,543, forward strand.
CCCGGCTATCTCGGAAGGCCAATCAGACGCTCGTTCAGCTCTACGAATAGCTCTCCATCCTCCAAGGACTGGGAGAAAGTAAGCCCCATCTCCAACGCCCTCCTCTCGAGGTCCAGGCGTCCCAAGGCATCGGCGCAGCCGGCGAGGTAGAGGCATCCCCTGGCCATCTTCTCGGCGCTTTCCGATGCCTCCGAGAACGTCAAGAAGGCCTCCTCCAGGTACTTCTCGGCCTTCTCCCTCTTGCCCTCGGCCAAATAGCCCTCGGCCACGAATGCCGCCGTCACCCCGCCCTCCCATTTGGCGTCCAAGGCCTCCCAGATGATGCCCGCCTCTTGGAACTCCAGGAACGCCCGGCGGTCCCTGCCCTCCTCGCGGTGGATGACGGCCATGCGGTTATGGGCCTCAGCCCGCTCCCGGTCCTGGACCTTGGGGTCGTCCACCAGCGCCTGATAGATGAACAGGGCGGCATCGCTGATACCGTACTGTCTATAGGACTCGGCGGCGTCCATCACCGCCCTGGCACCTTGTGCTGGGCCTTTGGACCATGCGAACCTGCGGTCCATGGCCTTGATTAGCGCCCCCTCCCCCCAGGCAAGTCCTATCGAGGATGCCAGCACCCTTTCCTGATCCTCGGGGGGGAGCGACCTGAACCATCGCACCAAGGTCGCCTCGGTGGCGATGCAGAAGATCATTTCCACGGAAGCGCTCTGGCCCTGCAGCCTCTCTACTTGGTTGGTGTCCACCTCTGGCCGGTCGCCCAGCCTCTTCAGCAGCTCGCCAACGTCGGCGGCGAGCCGCCTTTGGAAATCTTGCAGCTCCTGCATCCAGCTGGGCTCGAGGTTCAGGAAGGCCCCATGCCTATGGAATGCCTGCATGGCGCTAGGGACGTCGAGGCCTTCAGGGAAGAGGGCGTCGATGGCCGATGCGAGCTGCGCCAATCCTTGATCCCGGCTCCCCATCGGCGAGCCGATCGTTCCGAGCAACTCGACCACGGAGGAGAGAGCCTTCCCTTTCGATTTACCGAAGACTTCTGGACAGACAGTTTCCAGCTCACCTTGCCTCTCGGGCGGGATTATCCGGTCGTAGAGCCATGCGCCGTTCCTCGCAAGCAACGTCTCCGCGGCCATCACGAATCCGAGCTCCTCACGCCACTCGCACATCGATGGGTCCGACTCCAGCTCTTTGGCAATGGCCAATCGGAACTCCGGGTCGAAGCCATAGGCCAGGAGCATGCGGTAGTTCCTCTCCCGCTCACTCCTCCCATTGGCGTCCTCCATATCCAATTGGGAGCTCGTTGCCCGCTCGTGATAGCGGAGCAGGAAGAGTTCGACGACGCTCTGGAAAGAAGTGGCG
>DATIXC010000164.1:0-4233 GCA_035518995.1 Methanomassiliicoccales archaeon
GGAGCGTTTTTGATTACGCCTCTCGAGACGCTCCCGAGGTAGAGCCCGGGCAGGCCCTTGATCGTGGAGGAGCCCATGACGATGATGTCTACGTCCGCGTCCTGGGCGGTCCTCACGATCTCGCCCACCACGGCGCCTTCCTTGTAGACGGCCTCGAAGGAGATGCCGCTCTTCCGCGCCATATCGCTGGCATAGGCCACCCCGTCTATCCCCGCGGTCCGCATCAAGGCCGAATCCTCGGCGATCTTCTCCATGCCCGCGCCCTCGACCTCGTTGACCTTGAGGACGATCAGCTTTCCCTTGCGGTCCTTCGCGAGCTCGATCGCCCTCACCGTCGCCGCAATGGCCGGATAACTACCATCCGTCGGGAGGAGGATCTTGTAACCTTTAGTGGCCAAAGCCTCTCACCTCCTGGATCGGTCTCTTCCGTCTCAGGTGCTCCGGCATCGGGCCCTCTACTGGCGCTGATCGAATCGCACTGAGCTCAGTCCGACAACGTTCTTTCGCATCGACCCGCCGGTCTTCTTCGGGGGGATAATGGCGGATCGTCCTTGCCCACACTCTCCGCCCTCGGTTCGAGGGCATAAATACGGCGTCCCTCCGCATATCCGACGGTAATTTTACGGGGGTTTATAAGTATTTGTGAGTTATATTACGATAATTGTCGTATAAAAGGTATTCTTTTACGAATATCGGATTCTAATAGGAATACAGCTTAATTTTTGAACAAAGAACGAATTCAAAATCCGTCAATTGACGATTAAGATTGACATGCTTTTCATATGATTCTCGGAACGGGGAGCGGTAATCTTAGAGGAAAATCTGTCCGAGGTTTACTGACCCCTAGATGTTGAGCGTTGGATAGTATTGGCCGCCATCGTAGACTGTCAGGATTGCTATGTCCTGCGAGCTGACCACCCACTGAGAGCTGCTGTTCGACCAATAGAACGAAATGGCGGTCAATTGCACCTGCGTCGAGTTCGCCGCCCCGTATTGCCAGTCGATGTCCAGCCCGATCACGACGTAGTTGCTTGCATTGGCGTGACTGTTGTTGACGTAGACGCTTTCGTCCAAGAGCACCAGGTATCCTTCCGACGATAAGCCCGAAAGGGTCAAGGTGATCTTCGCGGTCCCATTGGCCCAAATGCTTGGGTCATAAGGGAAGGCATCACCGTTCCAACCGCTCGCGTTGTCCCCGTGGCCGTCGCCATCGGTGTCATGCCATTGAGAGGGCTGCCGAGGGAACGCGTCGGCATTGTCCCCTACCCCATCCCCGTCCAGGTCGGAATGCTCATTGGGGTCGTGAGGGAATGCGTCCACATTGTCCCCCCAAGAATCGTTGTCGAAGTCCGCCCACTCCGTCGGGTTGGTGGGATACCTATCAATGTTATCGCCATGACCATCGCCATCCGTGTCGCGCCATTCGGTGTTGTCGCGAGGGAAGGTGTCGTAGGCGTCCGCGTGGCCATCGCCGTCCGAGTCGTGGACTGTGGCCAGGGGTGAGGTCGCTGGGAGCAGGAAGAAGAGAGAGGCGATGCACATTGCCACAAGCGCTACAAGGACGACTTGAGACTGAGAGCGTTTTTCCATCGAAGCCACCCCTCAGACGATGAAGAGCGCAAGCGTCGAGCACCTATTTCCTATTTCTTCATGTTCTTACGCTTGAACCTCTCGACCGCGTCCTTCACCAGCCCTTCCTCGTCCATGATGATGCGTATGTTGTGCTTGGCGAGGGTCTGTTGGCCATGCGGCCCGATCCATCCGGTGAGCACGACGGAAACGCCGAGCTTCGCTGCCTGTTCCGCAGCATATATCCCCGCTCCCATTTCAGCGTCGTGCCCCTCGTTTTTGATGGCCTCGAACCTCATCGACTCGGGGTCGATGACGATGAAATACTCCGCATGGCCGAACTCCTCGTCGATCAGGAAGTCCAGACCCGGGCCTGTGGAGGTCACGAGGATCTTCATGGCTTCCCGCCCCGGGACCTCGCCTTCTCCAGCAAATGGTCAACGATCTGGTTGAAGGCGTGGGCGGCGGGCGAGTCGGAATCCGCCAGCACGACAGGCATACCCTCGTCCCCTGAGATCACGACCTTAGGGTCGCATGGGACCGACCCAAGGAACGGGACGTCGAGCTCTTTCGCCGCCTTCTCGCCCCCGCCCTTCTTGAACAGGTCCACCTCGGTCCGGCAGGTCGGACAAATGAAGCCGCTCATGTTCTCGATTATTCCCAGGACCGGCATCTTGAGCTGCCTGGCGAAGCCGACAGACTTTCGCGAGTTGAGCAGGGCCACCTCCTGTGGGGTCGTGACCACGACCATCCCATCGGCATCAGGCATGAGCTGCGCCACCGTCAGAGGCTCGTCCCCGGTGCCCGGAGGCAAGTCGACGATCAGGTAGTCCAGGTTGCCCCAGCGCACGTCGGCCACGAACTGTCTGAGAGCGCCTATCTTCATGGGCCCGCGCCATATTACCGGGTTGTCCGCGTCCCTGATCAGGAAGGCCATGCTCATGATCTTGAGCGAGGGCGGGACGATGATGGGCATGATCCCCTCATCGTCCGCGTGGAGCACGGCGTCCTCGATGTGGAACATCTTGGGGATGTTCGGTCCGTGGATGTCCGCGTCCAGGAGGCCGACGTCGTAGCCCCGCATGGCCAGCAGCATGGCGATGTTTGCCGAGACCGTGCTCTTGCCCACGCCGCCCTTCCCGCTGGTGACGATGATCTTGTGCTTGATGCGCATGAGGTTCTGGATTAGCTTCATGTCCTTCTTCTGGACCGTCTTGACCTCGATCTTCTCTTCCTCTGCCAATTTGATCCCTCGGCCAGTTAAGCCGGAATGCGAGGCCCCGCCTATTAGCGTTTGCCCTATCTGCCCCTTCTTGAAACGAAGGTTCAGCGCCCTCGAATCAGCCTCGGTCAGATTAATGAACCCGCAGGTGCCATGATGGCGGGGAGAACGTGTTCGGGTCATCCTCAAGAATCGGAGCGGGTCTTTTGGCAGGGCCTGACGTCGAAGCGGTCGGCGATGCGAAGGAAGAGGGTGGTGTCGCAACATACAGCCGGACATTTGCCGACGAGCTCTTACCAGGGACGATCGAGCCGTTGATGTGGTCGGCCAAGGCTTCCTTGGTCGGTGGCGCCTGGAGCCGCTTTCTCGAGGGGATCGTCGGTACCGAACGACCGAGGTCCAAGGCGATGGTCAAGCAGTTCCATTACCGCGCGTATCTCGATATGACGTCGCTCGGTTCGATGCTCGAGCGCTCAGGGCTCCCAAAGGACTCCTTGGATCGACTCCTATGCGACGGTGATGGATCTGAGAAATGTCTTGGAACCGCGCAAGGCATGGACATCCTCCTCTCGTTGCCCAGTTCGGTGGACTTCCTCCTTCATTTCTCCGTGCACTCGGATGGGTCGAGGCTGTTCCTCCAGAGGCTGGACGAAGATTTGAGGCGACATGCCGGCGAGGACCTGAGCCGACTTACAGATATTGAACTGTTGCTGAGGGTAGATGATCTCACGAAGAGCCTCGAGGAATCGAGCCTTCTCCGTGTGTGCATCTCCTTCGCCGCACGCCTTTTCGGCAACATGCTCCAGGCGAGGCTGCGCGAGGTCGGTCTCGAAGCGGATTCAGACCTGGCGATGCAGGAATTCGAGGGTCTCCATCTCGGAAGCAAGAGGAGATTGCTGCTCGCCACGCATCGCCGTGCTGAGAGGATGTCGCTGCTCAAGCAGATGGCCATCGATTTGAGCGCGCTCGGTGATGTGGTCTACGCTCATTACTTCCAAGAGCTGGGAAGGAGGCTGGAGGCCAATGAGCTCCTCGCCTCACCGGACGATGTTTTCTTTCTCAGATTGGACGAGGTGCGCCAGGTCGTGGCGGGAGGCTGCGCTGGCAACACCTGCAACAACTACCGCGTTAGGGCGGCGATGCGCAGGCGCGAGATGATCGAGGCGGAAGGTTCGACACCGCCGGAAGTGATCCGCGGGGACCGGCCTCCTGTTTGACTCAAGGCAATGGAGGATTGTTCGGTCGCTGATTGCGATTTGGTCAAGCCGCTCAGGCTCGGTGCGAAAACGATGGCCTTATGCGAGGGCCAACCTAAATCTATGCGGGCGTGGATTCATTCCAACCATGCCGTTGGGAGACCCCATGGGCGGGGAGGCGCCCTACGTCGAGAAGGGGAACGTCAAAAGGATATGGATCTTCTCGGTCCCGGTGCGCGACCTGGC
>DATIXC010000165.1:0-4342 GCA_035518995.1 Methanomassiliicoccales archaeon
ATGACCGGAAATGCCGCGGCGGCCAAGGCCGCTATGCTGGCCCGGGTGGAGGTCATCGCCGCCTACCCCATCACGCCCCAGACCTCGATCTCTGAGAAGCTGGCCGACATGGTGGCCAACGGGGAGATGAGCGCCAAGTACATCAAGGTCGAGAGCGAGCACAGCGCCATGGCCGCCCTCATCGGGGCCTCCTACATAGGCGCCAGGACCTTCACCGCCACCTCCTCGCAGGGGCTGGCGCTGATGCACGAGATGCTCTTCTGGGCCGCCGGGGCTCGCCGCCCCATCGTCATGCCCGTCGTCTCCAGGGCGCTGGGCCCTCCTTGGAACATCTGGACGGACCACATGGACGTCATGGGGGAGAGGGACACCGGCTGGATGCAGATCTTCTGCGAGAACAACCAGGAGACCCTGGACCAGATCCTCATCGCCTATCGGGTGGCCGAGGACAAGGACATCATGCTCCCGGTGATGGTGATCGAGGACGGCTTCATCCTCTCCCACACCTTCGAGAAGGTGGACGTTCCCGCCATCGAGGAGGTGGACTTCTACCTGCATCCCTTCAGCCCCGATGTCAAAGTCAACTTCCGCAAGCCACGCCGCTATGGCTCGCTGGTCATGCCCGACTGGGCCATGGAGTTCCGCTACAACAACGCCTTGGCCATGGAGAAGGCCAAGAAGAAGTGGACTGAGGCGGGGATGGCCTTCAAGAAGGCCTTCGGGAGGGATTACAGCGCCCTGGTCGAGCTCTACCGCTGCGAGGACGCGGACGTGGCCCTGATAATATCTGGCTCAGCCGCCGGAACGGCCAAGGTGGCCGCGGACAGGATGCGCGAGAGGGGAAGGAGGGTCGGGGTGGCCAAGCTCCGCGCGTTCAGGCCGTTCCCGACCGAGGAGATGATGCGCCTGGGCGAGAGCGTCAGGACCATAGGGGTTTTCGACCGCAGCTACACCTTCGCCCAGGGAGGAGCGATCTACGGCGAGGTGCGCAACGCGCTCTACCCGTTGGCCGCGGATGTGAAGGTCAAAGGCTACATCGGGGGCCTCGGTGGGAGGGACCTCACCGAGTCGGAGTTCGAGAAGATGTTCGAGGACCTGCTCTCGATATCGAAGGGCGGCAGCATGGTCAAGGACGTGGAATGGGTCGCTCTGAAGGACGGGAGCTGGAGGTGGTGAGATGCCGAAGCTTACGTTGCCTAGGGACGAGCTGGTGAGCAAGGGCCACTCCGGGTGCGCTGGCTGCGGCGCCACCCTCCTGGCTAGGCTGTGCCTGAAGGCCCTCGGTCCCAAGACCATCATCAACTCCCCGGCCTGCTGCTGGTCGGTGGTCCAGGGAGTTTGGCCCCGGGCCGCGCTCAAAGTGCCAGTGATTGACCATGCCTTCGAGTGCACTGGCGCGGTGAGCTCCGGGATCAGGGCCGCGTTGGACGCCAAGGGGATAGAGGACGTGACCGTGGTGGGCTGGGCCGGGGACGGGGGGACGGTGGACATCGGCCTGCAGGCCCTGTCGGGCGCGGTGGACCGCCGCACCGACTTCATTTACATCATGTACGACAACGAGGCCTACATGAACACCGGGATCCAGTGCTCGGGATGTACGCCCCTCTACGCCTGGACCAACACCACGCCCGGGGGCAAGAATCAGGAATGGAAGCAGGTGGGCAAGAAGCCCATCATGGAGATGCTCATTTCCAACGGCATAGCCTACGGCGCGACGGTCTCGATCGCCTATCCAGAGGACCTGGTCGCCAAAGTTAAAAAGGCGAAGACCATCAGGGGGACGAAGTTCATCCACGCGCTGTCCTCCTGCCCTCCGGGATGGAAGATACCCTCCGCCAAATCGGTGGAGGTGGCACGCCTGGCCACCCAGACCGGGGTCTTCCCGCTCTACGAGTACGAGAACGGCGAGCACGTGCTGAGCAAGGACGTCAAGACCAAGCCAGTGGAGGAGTACCTGATGTCGCAGGGAAGGTTCAAGCACCTCACGCCCGCCATGGTCGCCGAGGTGCAGAGGAGAGTGGACGAGGACTACGCCGCCTTGAAGGCCAAATGCAAGGGAGCGGGCGCTTCTGGTTGAGAGCGAGCGAAAGGCCCTCCTGCTGGCCAACGAAGCCATAGCCCGGGCCTGCTTGGAGGCCGGGGTGGCAGTGGCCTCCACCTATCCGGGGACGCCCTCCTCGGAGATCGGCACCAGCCTCGAGAGCTTGTCCAAAGAGACGGGGATGTACTTCGAGTACTCCACCAACGAGAAGGTCGCGCTGGAGGTCGGAGCGGCCGCGGCCGTGTCCGGGCTACGCTCCTTCGTCTTCTTCAAGCACGTCGGCCTGAACGTGGCCAGCGACCCGTTCATGTCCCTTGGATACTCCGGGGTGCGGAAGGGCATGGTCATCCTGACCGCGGACGACCCTTCCATGCATTCCAGCCAGAACGAGCAGGACAGCCGCTACTTCGCCAGGCTCGCCAACGTGCCGATGCTCGAGCCGACCACCCCCGCCGAGGCCAGGGAGATGACGCTCGCCGGCTACGAGATCTCAGAAAAGCTGGAGGTGCCGGTGCTGCTTAGGACCTCGACCAGGGTCAACCATGCCCGGGGCATCGTCCCCCTTGGCGAGCCCAAGAAGGTGCATCTCGAGGGGCACTTCGACAAGGACCCCATGCGCTTCGTCCCCGTCCCCGCCGTGGCGAGGAAGGGAAGGGTCAGGCAGCTGGAGCGGATGAAGGCGGCCGAGGAGATGTCCGAGCAGTCGCCCTTCAACTTCGAAACGGGGGAAGGGAACGTGGGCGTGATCGCCTCGGGGGTCGCCTACGCTTACGCTAAGGAGTTCCTGGACGATGCCAGGTTCCTGAAGCTGGGATTCACCTACCCACTACCTGATAAGAAGCTACGCAGGTTCATCGCCTCCTTCGACAAGGTGGCGATATTCGAGGAGCTCACGCCCCTGGTCGAGGAGAGGGTGATACAGCTCGCTAAGGAGGAAGGCTGCGAGCTCCGCGTCCTCGGCAAGCTCTCCGGCCATTTACCCATGGCGTTCGAGTACTCGCCCGAGACCGCTCTCGGTCTCAGAGGGGAGCTCAAGGTCAAGGAGGCGGGGGAACCCATCCACATCGAGCCCATCTCCCTCCCTAACCGGCCCCCGGTCCTGTGCGCGGGATGCCCTCATCGGGCCACGTTCTACGCCGTCAAAAAGGCCTTGGGCGGCAACGAGGCCGTGTTCTCCACCGACATAGGCTGCTACACCCTCGGCATAAACCCGCCCATGAACGCCGCCGACTTCCTTCTCTGCATGGGGTCGAGCGTCGGCGCCGCTGGGGGGTTCAGCGAGAGCACGCGGCAGAAGGTGATCGCCTTCATCGGCGACTCCACCCTTTTCCATTCCGGGCTGCCAGGCGTGGTCAACGCCGTGTTCAACGACCATCGCTATCTGCTCGTGGTGCTGGACAACGGCACCACCGCCATGACCGGGCATCAGCCCCATCCAGGGACGGGGAGGACGCATGTCCGCCCCACCCAGCCCATGGACATCGAGGCCATGCTCAAGGGCCTCGGGGCCAAGCACGTACTGACCGTCGATCCCTACGACCTGTCCTCGACGATCGCGGCCGTCAAGGAGGCATTGGACAGGGACGCCTTCTCGGTCATCGTGTCCAAGAGGGCCTGCCCCTTGGCGCTCATGCGCAAGGCGAAGATCGAGCATCCCACCTACGCCATCGACGAATCGAAGTGCGTGCGCTGCAAGACCTGCTTCACCAAGTTCACCTGCCCCGCCCTGGCCTTCGACGGAGAGACCGTGAGCATAGTCCCGGAGATGTGCATCGGCTGCGGCTGCTGCGCCCAGGTATGCCCCAAGAAGGCCATCGAGGTGAGGAAGTGACCTACAACGTCATGATAGTCGGGGTCGGGGGGCAGGGCGTGCTGCTCGCCTCCAGGGTCATCGGGGAGGCGGCCATGAGGGAGGGCCATGAAGTCGTGATGTCCGAGGTGCACGGAATGGCGCAGCGCGGGGGCAGCGTGAGCGCGGTCGTGCGCTTCGGGCACGGGGTCATCTCGCCCCTCGTTCCGAAGGCGGGGGCCGACCTGATCCTCGGGTTCGAGCCGGTGGAGACCTATCGAGCACTGCCGTACGCCAAGCAAGGGACGGTCGTGGTCACCGACACGGGCCGAATCGTGCCCATGACCGTCACCGGCGGGAACGAGAAGTACCCGGACGTGGAGGGTCTGCTCTCCTCCATGAGGGGGTCCGGCCTGATGGTCGTCTCCTTCGACGCCACGAAGGCCGCGGAGGAGGCGGGAGCGAGGGTCACGGTCAACTCGGTGCTGATCGGAGCGGTCTCGACCTTGAAA
>DATIXC010000166.1:0-13387 GCA_035518995.1 Methanomassiliicoccales archaeon
TTTGAGGTTGCAAATTGAAATTGAAGACGACGCTTGATAGTTCAGATGCCTGGTAGATCATTATCACTGAGTATTCGCCATTGCCAATAGTCCTGGTCTCTGAGGTGGTCCAGGTCGCGGCCTGGGCATTCCCGGCGATTAGGAGGGTCGCTAGCATGAATCCGACGACGATCATCACGATGGTCTTAGAGTCAGGCATCAATACACCAAGAAATCTGACGCCGCTGACCGCCTAAATAGCTTTTCCTATTCAAGGCAGTCGTGTCAATAAAAGGGCTTCCCTAGCCCGGTCGGGGCCCGCGGCCCAGATTGACCAGCTTAATCAAAGCCATGCCTTCGCGACGACCAATAATTATTTAAGACGGACGACATTAGGGCGCTTTACTCAAGGTGCATGATATGGTCGAGTTCAAGGCCGTCATCAACGATGTGAAGACGGGCAAGTCCTACCAGGTCCCTGTCACCGGTCACCACGCCAACTCCCTCATAGGCAAGAAGATAGGGGATGTCGTGGATGGGATATTCGTAGGCCTGCCTGGATACAAGCTCTCCATTACCGGAGGAAGCGACAAGGACGGGTTCCCCATGAGGAAGGACCTTCCCGGGGTCAAGAGGCGCCGCATCCTGGTGACCAAGGGAATCGGTTTCCAGACCACCGAGCAGGGCCTGAGGCTCCGCAAGTCCATCCGCGGCAACACCATCTCCCCAGAGGTGGCACAGCTCAACCTCAAGATAACCCAGTTCGGCTCCAAACCGGTTGACGAGCTGATCAAGGTCGAGGAGAAGAAGAAGTAATGTCCAACTCTCGCCAGCCAGAGGTCAACATCGGGATGATCGGTCATGTCGACCACGGCAAGACCACGCTGACCAAGGCGCTGAGCGGGGAGTGGACCGACCGCCATTCCGAGGAAGTGAAGCGGGGCATATCCATCCGCCTCGGCTACGCGGACGTCAATTTCTACAAGTGCAAGAGCTGCCACGGCAGCAAGGCCTACACCAACACCCCTACCTGCCGCGAGTGCGGAGGGGAGGCGGAGCTCCTTAGGAGCGTATCCTTCGTGGACGCGCCCGGGCACGAGACCCTGATGGCCACCATGCTCTCGGGGGCGGCCATGATGAACGGCGCGCTCTTGCTGGTGGCCGCCAACGAGAAGTGCCCGCAGCCCCAGACCAAGGAGCACCTGATGGCGCTGACCATCATCGGCGTGGACAAGATCATCATCGTCCAGAACAAGGTGGACATAGTTACCAAGGAAGAGGCCTTGGCCAACTACAAGGAGATCAAGGAGTTCGTTAAGGGCACCATCGCCGAGAGCGCCCCCATAATCCCGGTCTCGGCCAATCACAACGTCAACATCGACAAGCTCATCGAGACCATCGAGAAGGTCATCCCTACACCCAAGATGGACATCAAGAAGCCGGCGCGGATGTACGTGGCGCGGAGCTTCGACATCAACACCCCAGGATCGGAGCCCGAGTCGCTGAGGGGAGGGGTCTTGGGCGGCTCCATCATCCAAGGCAAGCTCGAGGTCGGGGACCAGATCGAGATCGCGCCCGGCCGCAAGGTGGAGCAGGGCCGCGAGGTCACCTGGGAGAAGATAACCACATCGGTCGAGTCGCTCCACGCGGGCGAGCTCGAGCTGGAGGTGGCCAAGCCCGGCGGACTTATAGCGATCGGTACCAAGCTGGACCCCTCGATGACCAAGTCCGACGGCCTCACCGGCAGGGTCGTGGGGAAGCCTGGGACGCTCCCTCCGGTGATGCACAAGTTCGTCATGAAGACCAAGCTATTGGACCGAGTCGTGGGTGCGGCCCAGGACCTGGCGGTGGAGAACATCAAGACCAACGAACCGCTCATGCTGTCCGTGGGGACGGCCACGACCGTGGGCGTCGTCACCTCCGCCCGAGGGGACGAGTCCGAGGTCACGCTGAAGATCCCGGTGTGCGCGGAGAAGACCCAGAGGGTGGCCATCTCCCGCAAGATCCAGGGAAAGTGGCGCCTGATCGGCTACGGCATCATCCAGTAGAGGGGAAATGCAGAACGTCGTTCTCGACACAAACGCGCTTCTCATGCCCTTCGAGTTTCGCATCAACCTGGACCTCGAGCTCAAGCGCCTGCTCGGCTCCTGCCAGATCTATGTCCCTGGGTGCGTGATCGGTGAGCTCGGCCGGTCCAGGAACAAGCACGCCCAGGCCGCTCTCTCCTTGGCGAGGAAGTATTCCGTGGCCGAGACCGGGACCCAGGGCGACGCTGGCGTGATCGAGGTCGCGCGGCGGCTGAGCGCCTTCGTCGTCACCAATGACGCCCTCCTCCGCTCCAAGCTTCGCAAGCTGGGCATGAGGACGATATACCTGCGCTCGGGAAGCCATCTCACCATCGACGGCGATTACTGATCAGAGCAGGGGCCGGGGCGCGTCCTCGGGGCCGCTCTCCCTCCGACCGCCCAGCTGGGCGATCCTCGCCTCCAGGAGGCGCTTGCCCGCCTCGCTGGCCGCGTAGATGGGGATCTTGTTGCCGACCTGCAGGAGGGCCTTGGACCTGGACTCCTCCCTGACCCAACGCGAGGCGCAGGCCGAGACGATGTCGCAGGTCTCGAAGAAGAGCCTGGCGTCCCTCTGGTCCGCACCGGTGGTGTGCACGGCGAAGAGCATCACGCTGGAACCGAACCCGTCCCTGATCATCCTGGCATCATCGGCCCTGGCGACCGTGACGCCGACCTTCCTGTGCCCTAGCTTGAAGGCGAGCTGGGTGCCGCTGAACTGGTCGATGCTGCCCTTCTCGGGGTCGAGCACGTTCTCCCTTCCCACCGCCTGTATGACCTCGGCTATCGGCGTGGTCTCGATCACCCCGGAGATCCTCCCTCCGATGCCCTGGATCAGCTCCGGGTCCGTGACCACGACGGTGCCGGCACCGTCCGTGACCAGGACCGCCGAGTCGAGGGTCCCCTGCGCGACCGCCATGGCCAGGAGCTCCGATACCCCGTACGTCAGGAAGTCCTTCATGCGCATCTTCCTGGTCGGCCCGCACATGCCGAAGTCGCGCATGCGGAACTCCACGTTCTCCCGCACTATCTCGGAGGTGATCTCCTCGATCCCGCGATGCTTCATGAAAAGGGGGCAGTAGATGACGGCTGGCTTCCCGACGGAGACGACCTTTCCGTCCTCGATGACCACCTTGGTCTTGCCCATGGCCTCGATCACGTGGCGCTTCCTCATGGCGATCCCGTTCTGCATCGCTCCCAGCATAAATAACCGATGCCCCGCCCCCATCGCCTCCCCGGAAAGGAACGCCGCCTAGCGAGGCGAACCTGAATAGATTAAATAGGGACGGTTCGCAATGCTGAGGCGCGACTTCGCCGAACACGGAGGGATGCGGCTGGAGGAGGAAACGGAAGACCGATTGGTCCTCGCCCTGCGCAAGATCGCGCTAATGGGCGGGATGCACGATTACATCTCCATATCCTCGCGCGAGCTGGGCGAGACCCTGGGGATGAGCCAGCAGTCGGCATCGAAGCGCATCCTCGAGCTCCTGGCCCATGGATGGATCGTCCGGGACCTGGGGGCGAGGCGGCAGCGCATCAAGCTCACCGACAAGGGCATCGAGGCGCTCAGGCGCGAGTACACCGAGTACCAGCGGATCTTCGAGACCCGCGACCACATCCTGGTCCACGGCGAGGTGGTCACTGGCATGGGTGAGGGGCAGTACTACGTCAACCAGGAGGGGTACCAGGAGCAGTTCCTCTCCCTGCTGGGCTTCAAGCCCTACGAGGGCACGCTCAACGTGCGGGTGCAGCCCTCGGACGTGCACAAGCTCGCACTCCTGCAGGGGGCGAAGGGCATCCGGATCAAGGGGTTCGAGCGCAACGGCCGCACCTTCGGGGAGGTGGTTTGCCACCTGGCAAAGGTCCAGAACATCGAATGCGCCGTGGTCGTGCCCAAGCGTTCCCACTACGAGGACATCATCGAGATCATCTGCAAGTACCACCTGCGCCGCACCCTCGGCCTGAAGGACGGGGACGTGGTCGAGGTGCGCATCAACATCGACTAGGTCAGACCTTGTGCCTCAGAGCGTACTCCACGGCGGACTGGAAGATCGCCTTGCCGTCGCCGTCCCCGGAGGGGTCCGTCCTCGAACGGGTCCAATCCGGGTGTGTGTAGCGATGGAAGACCCTCTCCGGATGCGGCATCAGGCCCAGCACGTTGCCGGCGGGGTTGCACACCCCGGCGATGCTGGATATCGACCCGTTGGGGGACCAGGGGTATCCGGCGTACCTGCCCTCGGGGTCGACGTAGCGGAACACGACCTGGCCGTTCTCCTCCAGGCTGGCGAGGCGCCCCGCCTCCTCCTCGGAGCGGAACATGAGCTTGCCCTCCATGTGCGCGCTGGGGAACATGACCACCTTGCCCTTAGGCAGGTTGCGCGTGAATATGCAGTTGCCTCCGTTCTCGTGCTTGAGCAGGGTGGGTATGCACTCGAACCTGGCTGAGTCGTTCACGTAGAGGGCGGCCTGCGGCTCGCGGCTCATGACCGAGCCGAAAGCGGGCAGCATCCCCAGCTCTACCAGGATCTGGAAGCCGTTGCAGATGCCGATGACCGGCTTGCCCGAGCGCACGAATTCCTCCATCTCCTTGGCCAGCGCGGAACGGATGCGCGCGGCGAAGATCGCACCGGCCCGGACGTAGTCCCCTGCCGAGAAGCCGCCCGGTAGGGCGAGTATGTCGTACGACTCCAGGTCCCGGCGCATCTCCTCCGGGCACGAGTGGGTCAGTTGCTTCAGGTGCACCTTCTCCGGCGAGGAGCCAACGTTCTTGAAGGCCAGGGACGTCTCCTCCTCGCAGTTGGTCCCCTCGATCCGCAGGACGCAGACCTTGGCCTCCCTCGAGCTCATCCCATCACCTTCCACATCGGCTCGCTCCAGGCCCGCCGCAGCGCCTTGACCTCGACGTCGACGAGCACGTCCTTGTCCTCGATGGTCAGCATCTTGCCGCCTACTACGCCGATCTTGACCGCGGGGGCGCGCATGCGCTGAAGCCACTCGCTCTCCTTCTCCCGGTCGACCTCGACCAGCCATCTCGAGTGCGATTCCGAGAAGAGCTTTACCGCCGAGGGCAGCTTGCCCATGGCCACGATATCGGCATTGACCCCGAGGTCCCCGCCGATGCACATCTCCGCCAGGGCGATCCCCAGGCCGCCATCGGAGGCATCGTGGCAGGAGCGGACCAGGCCACGGTCGAAGCACTCGCCCAGGGTGAGTATCGATTGCGACAGGCTCAAGGGCAGCACTCCGGGCACCTCCCCGCCCTTGCCGCCGAACATGCGGAAGAGGGCGCTGCCCGCCATCTCCTGCAGGGTCTCGCCAACGAGGTATATCGGATCGCCCTCCTCCTTCAGGTCGGTGGTGGCGCACTTGCGGATGTCCGGGACGATGCCCACCCCCAGGACCGTGGCCGTGGGCAGGCATGCCCCCTTGGAGGTCTCGTTGTAGAAGCTTACGTTTCCGGATGGGATCGCCAGGCCGAGGGCGCCGGCCACGTCCCCGATGCCGCGCACGGCCTCGCGGAACTCGCCCAGGCGCTCCGGCTTCTCTGGGTTGCCGAAGTTGAGGCAATCGGTGAGCGAATGGGGGATTCCCCCGACCGCGGCTATGTTGCGGCAGGCCTCGTCCACCGAGGCCTGGCCTCCCTTGTAAGGGTCGAGGGCGGTGAACCAGGGGTTGACCCCCACCGCGATCGCCAGCCCCCGGTACGAGTCGTCGAGGGGCTTGATGACCGTGGCGTCGCCAGGCCCGCGCATTCCCAGGATGCCCTGCAGGGGCTTGATCACGGTGCTCGCCCGCACCTCATGGTCGTAGTAGCGCACCACCCATTCCTTGGAGGCGATGTTCAGGTCGCCGAGCAAGCCGACCAGCACCTCCGTCAGGTCCCTGGGCAGCTTGGGGAACTCTTCCTGCATCAGGGCCGGGGGCTCGACCAGGCAGGAGGGCCGGCAGTACTCCGGGCCTTTGGTGAGGAAGTCCAGGTCCATCTCGAACACCTGGCTCCCGTGGAAGTTGAGCCTGACCATCTGCTCCTTTACGACCTTCCCGATGACCGTGGCCGGCACATCCCACAGCTCGAACACGTCCAGAATCCTGCTTACGTTCTTCTCCGGGGCGGCGAGCATCATCCTCTCCTGCGACTCGGAGACCCATATCTCCCAGGGAGCCAAGCCCTCCTCCTTCAACGGCACCTTGTCCAGCTCCACCACCGCCCCGCAGTCGCCGGCGAGGGCCATCTCGCCCACCACGCAGGACAGCCCTCCCCCTCCCAGGTCCTTCATCCCGTGGATGAGCTTCTTGGAGTTCACCTCGAGGCAGGCGTGGATGAGAGGCTCCTTCATTATCGGGTCGCCCAGCTGCACCGCGCCCCTCGACTCCTCCTCGGACTTCTCGTGCAGCTCGGCGGAGGCGAAGGTGACGCCATGGATACCGTCGCGGCCCGTCCTGCCGCCGACCAGGATGAGCACGTCCCCCGTCCCTTTGACGGCGTTCCTGACGATGTCGTCCTTGGCAGCGATCCCGATGCAACCGACGTTGACCAAGCAGTTGCCCACGTAGCGCTCGTCGAACCATAGGCCGCCGGCCACCGTAGGGATGCCGATGCGGTTACCGTAGTCGCGGATGCCGGCGACGACCCCTCCCAGGAGGTACTTGGGATGCTTCATGCCAGGAGGGACTTCCCCCTGATATTGGATCGGCCCGAAGAACAGCGGGTCCACTAGGGCGATCGGTTGCGCCCCCATGCAGAGCACGTCCCGCACGATGCCCCCGATCCCCGTGGCCGCGCCGCCGTAGGGCTCGATGGCCGAGGGGTGGTTGTGCGACTCGATCCTCAGGGCGTAGGCGTGGTCCTTGTCGAAGGCCATGACCCCCGCGTCGCCCTTGGCCAGAACGTCGGGGTGCTGAAGGCCGAAGATGTGCTCCCTGAGGAACTTCTTTGATGATTTGTAGCAGCAGTGCTCGCTCCAGGCCTGGCCGATGGACTGGAGCTCGACGTCCGTTGGCCGGCGCATCTTGGTGGCGAAGTACCTCTGGACCGTCTTCATCTCCTCCAGGGAGAGGTTGAGGCCCAGTTTCGACGACAGCTCCTTGAGGTCGTCGTCCTCCGCCGCCAAGATGTCGATCTCAAGGAGCTCGAAGGGCACGCTCCTCCTTGCCATCAGGGTTTCCAGGGACATGCACATCACTTGATGATGACTTTGTACTTCTGGATCACCGGGTTCGCCAGGAGCTTGCGGCACATCTCCTCGCATTGGGCCTTGGCCTCGTTCGGTGAGGCGTCCAGCTCCATCTCGAAGACCTTGATGGTCCGAACCCCCTTGATGCCCTTGAAGCCCAGCAGCTCCAGCGCCTTCCTGGTGTTCTGCCCCTCGGGGTCGGCGACGCCAGGCTTCAGTTCGATCCTTATCTCAGCGATGACCACGGATGCACCCGTCCGTGGAATCTCAACCGCAATACTTAACTGTTGGCGGTTCGGGCCTGGATGCCATAAAAGCATCAGGCGGGGAAGTTGTTGCTTATGAAGATGGTCACGGCATCGAAGACGCCGTTGAGCACGAACCCCACTGCCACTGCCGCCAGCAGCAGGCCGAAGATGCGGCCGAACGCCGCGGCGCCGCTCCGGCCCATGCGCTTGAAGATGCGTTGCGAGTACCTCAGCAGGAGGTAGCTGATTATTGTCGTAAGGAAGATGGCCAGGAAGACGGAGAAGATGTTGAAGTACACCTCCCCCTCGGCGGAACCCATGGCGTAGGAGATGTAGATCATCACCGTGGTGATGGCCCCCGGTCCGGCGAACAGGGGGATGCCCAAGGGCACGACCCCGATCTCCTCCCTCTGCATCGCCTCCTGCCTCTCGTCCTCGGTGATCTTGGCCCGGGATCGCTCGCCCTTCATCATGGCGAAGGCCACCGAGAACAGGAGCAGGCCGCCAGCGATCTTGAAGGCCGGTATGGTTATGCCGTATATGGCGAAGATGATGTTACCGAAGAGCCCGAAGGCCACCAGGACCGCCGTCATCACCACGCATATCTGGATTATCACTCGGTTCCTCTCGGCCTCGGAATAGCCGTCGGTGACGGTGACAAAGAAAGGAATGTTGCCGATCGGGTTGACGATGGCGAAGATCGAGGCGAAGGCCCCGACAGCGAACTCCCAGCTCATCCAGTCCCATGAGCCGTTGATGCGTACTTATCATTTACTGAGGGCCGGGAGCGAACGCCTGGCGAACACCATGTACCCGGTGTGGCCCATGGATTCATAGGATGGCCGGACGCCGCCCTCGTGCACCTCGAGCCTCCGCTGCATGTTCTCCAGGGCCTCGATCTCCACATAGCCGCTTGAGCGCAGCGCCCAGACCAGCTTCTCCACCTGGTTGGCGTTGGGGACGTAGGCGCAGAACCGACCGCCCGGCCTCAGGAACCTCCCCACGTTGGGCAGGGCGTCCCAAGGGTTCGGCATGTCCAGCACCACGGCGTCCACCTCCGCCTCCACTGGAGCGCTCACCACATCCCCGATCCTTATGTCCCAGGCCTTGGCGAAGGGCGAGCGCGCCACGTTCCTCCTGGCCTTGGAGGCGAACTCCTCCCGGATCTCGATCGACACCACCATGCCCTCCGCTCCAACGGCGTTCAGCAAGGCGGTGGTCAGGGATCCGGAGCCCACCCCGGACTCCACCACCGCGTCCCCTGGCTTCAGATCGAGCTTGAAGACGATGGTGGCCGCGTCCTTCGGCAGGATGATCTGCGGCCCTCGGTCCAGGGATTCCATGAGCTCCTGCGCGCCTGGTCTGAGCACTACGAGACGCATATCCCCCAGCACGATGGTCGACCCCTCTTCCTGGCCGATGAGTTTGGAAGCATTGACCACACCCAGCCCGGGCATCTTGACCATGCCCGAGGCCAGCTGCAACCAATGCCTCCTGCCCTTCTCATCAAGGAGGTAGACCAGCTCGCCCTCGTGCAGCATCAGGCCTAGATGGCGAGGGCATAGAAAGGATTTTGCGGAACTCTAGCCTTGGTTCACTTCAGTTGCTTGCCGCAGTTGGGGCACTTCACATCGTGCACCGAGATCGCTGCCCCGCAGTTCTCGCAGCGTGGCGCCCCCTCCAGCTGCTGCACATTCTTCTTCTCGGGCGCAGGTTTCGGGGCCTCCTCCTTCTGCTCGTACTTGTAGGCGGGGGAAGCATACTCCGGCTTGGAAGGGTACTCCTTGGCCTTCTTGCGCTTGCGCATGACGAAGATGTAGAAGAGCAACAGGCCTAGGAAGTCTAGGAAGAACCCGACGATAGGCCAGACGACGCCCTTCTCGTTGTGCTTGACCTGGTCGACGATGATGTAGAGCGCCGCCATGATGCCGAATATGAGCCATGCGGCGAGCGTGTACGCGACTATGTCTACTGCCAAACCCCATCCCTGTCAGATAATTGTCTGACAATTATTAAAAGATTGCCCGAGGGGACCTGGTCAGGAGCGCTTCACCTCTTCGAGGTACCATCGCAGCGTCCTCACGAAGCCGTCCAGCGGCCGCTCGCCACGGACCCTCTCCAGCATGACCGTCCTCCATTTGCTGGCATAGTCCTCGGGTATGCTCAGGGAGCATTCGTCGTTCAAGCGACGGAGCAGCTCCAGCCTGCGTGGGACGGCGTCGAAGGGGGCGATCATCCCCTGGAAGTGCAGGTCGATCGCCCCGTCCGCCCTTATGGTGAAGAAGTAATGGCCTTGGCCGTTGTGCTCGAAGTAGGGCGTCACCGCGCTCAGCCCGCGATAGTCGTGCCACCAGAAGCGCATCTCGCTCTCGTCGCAGAAGTCGAGGATGGCCTTCGCCGCGGCCGCGTCCACCTGCGACCAGGACTCGATCTGCTGGAAGAAGGCCAGGCGCATAGCCTCGTCCTCCCTTACCTGGACGGGAACCTGGTAAGGGAGCTCCTTGGGCGGCAGCAGGGGGGCGTCCTCCCTCCTCTCCTTGGCCGGCTCGCTCGGCGCCGCCGGCTTCGGGGCCTGCGCCGGGACGGTCGACGGCTTGGCGCCTCGCCTCCTGTTCTCCTCGGACAGCGATACCGCCCTGCTCGTCAGGCGCTGCACCTCCCCGGCCTGGTTGCGCCACCAGTTCCTCGACCACACCCGGTCCACGGCCCACCCCCTGTCCTCCAGGTATCTCTGGCGGACCACGTCGCGCTCGCGCGCGCTCCTCGCGGTCTGGAAGCTCCTGCCGTCGGTTTCGATGCCGAGGACGTAGCGGGCGTCGTCGTTGGGGTCCACCACCGCGAGGTCGATCCTGTATCCGGAGAAGCCCACCCTCTCCTCGACCTTGAGGCCTTGCGCCTGCAACCCGTCCTTGACCTGCGACTCCAAGAAGGGCCCTGCGTCCTGGACAGCGACCGCGGCTGTGGTGGCCGCCCCGTCCATCCTCTTGAGCATGGCCGAGACCTCGTCCCGCCGCATGGCCGAGACCATCTGCGCGTAGAGGAGATAGTCCTTCAGACGCTTGGGGCCGAGGTTCTTCAAGTCCTCCACCGGGAGCTCTGCCGGGTCGAAGGAGGCCACCACCACCACCCGCTCTCGCGCCCTGGTCACCGCCACGTTCAAGCGGTTCTCGCCGCCCTCCTGGTTCAGAGGTCCGAACTGGACCCTCAGCTTGCCAGAGGGGTCCTTGGCGTAGGCCACGGAGAAGATTATCGCGTCCCGCTCATCGCCTTGGACGTTCTCGATGTTCTTGACGAACGGCCGGTCGTCCAGGTTCCTCTGTGGCGAGGACGATGCGGCGTACAGGCGGTCGAAGTCCTTGTCCTTCGAGCGCCTGCGCTCGATGGCGTCCTCGACGAGGTCGCGCTGCTGCTCGTTGAAGGTGATGACCCCGACCGACGGCATCCGCCCCCTGGAGTCTCCCTCGGAAAGGAGCCAGTGCACCACATCCACCACCTTCTCCGCCTCGATGGGGTTGGTCCTGTCCTGCCAGGCGCCCTCCACCCGGACGAAGTCGATGGGCGCGCTCTCGAACCTCCTCTGCACGTTGGCCGAGATCTCCAGGTTGCCGTCGTAGAAGGCGTGGTTGCTGAAGTCGATGAGCTCCTGGTACTTGGAGCGGTAGTGCCAGCTCAGGTAGCGCGGGGTCATGATGCGCATGCTCAGCACCAGGAGGCTCTCCGCCTCCGTGACCTCGTCCAGCTCCTCGTCCCCCTCCCTGGTCTGGAACAGGTCGAAGGGCCGGAGCTGCTTCTCGTCGCCCGCGATGAGCGCCCTCTTGCCCCGGTACAGGGATGGAAGCGCCCTCTCCACCGCCAGCTGGCTGGACTCGTCGAATACCACCAGGTCGAACATGCCCCTCTGCAGCGGGAAGACCTCCGAGGCGGCCTCAGGGGACATGAGCCATATCGGGGCCACGGTCATCAGCTGGAACTGGTACTCCTCCATCAGCCTCCGCGGCGGCTTGACCCTTCTCTTCTTGGTCAGCTCGTTGATCAGTTTGTTCCAGTCGGTCTCCGCCCTGCGATTGGGGTGGTTGTCGCCCGGAGGGAGCTGAGGGCGCCTCGCAGAGTCGAGCGTCCTCCACACCAGGCGACGGCGGAGCAGCTCCCTTCTTTGGTCGAGGAGGGAGGCCAGCCGAGCCTTCAGTTCGAGGTAGCGCGAGAAAGGGTCCCCGGACAGCCTCGGGTCCTTGGACTCGAAGTCCACTATCCAACGAAGCACGACCTCCTGCTCGACCACCGTCGACCACTCCTCCCCCTCGGCGGGGACGCGCCGGCGGCACAGGTCCACGACCTCCCTGCCGATGGGGTCGAGCGATGACATGGCCCGGTCGTGCTCCTGTATCCCGTCGAAGTCGGCCAGGGCGGCGCGCATCGCCTCCAGCCTGGACCTCAGTTCGTCGGGCGAGGCGGCAGAGCGCAGTCGGGCGGCGCCCTCAGGGGTCATCGAGCGGGAGATATCGTCGAGGGCGCGCGAGAGCTCCCTGCCGGCCTCCAGGCTCCTCCTCATCTCCTGGGCGCTCGATGTCCTCGGGTCGCCCGGCCTCGACCCCCGCAGGGACTCGAAGGTACGGCTCGCCGCGCGCCAGCGCGGGTTGAGCGACTTGAGCGCTTTCCCTTCGAGCGAGATGTAGTCGTTCACGGAGGCCAAGGCCGACTCCTGCTCCGGCACGCTGCCGACGAGGAGCGCCTGCGGGGTGGCCGCGGCGATGGCCTTGGACAAGGAGGCGTCAAGGGAGGACCTGGCGTTGACGTCCAGAGGGGCGAAGGAGGCCCTCCCGGACCATGGATATGGAGGTTTGTCGAAGCGGACGATGCCCTGCTGGATGACAGGGAGCCTCAGGAGCAGCGCGGACAGCTGCGCCTGCGTGAGGCGGAAGGGGACGTTCCCCAGCTCGAGCCTCGGAACATACCCTGGCCTCGCCCTCAGATAGAGGTCCCTGGGCCTAGCCCCGTTAGGGAGCTCCTTCCAGAGCGGCTTCACCGTGGAGTTGAGCTCGGCCACCATCGTATCAATCTGCGCGCTCATTTCCCAGAAGGAGCGCTCCTGCGCCTCGTCGAGGGGCGGGGGCTCGCCGCTCATGCGCTTGGATATCGAGGAGTAGACCGAGGCGCGGTCCGCCCTCGCGTCGTGCAGCAGCACCGTCGCGTCCGAAAGGCCCGCCCTTCCCAGCCTTTGGTACACGACGTCCAAAGCGGCGCGCTTCTGGCAGACCACCAGCACCTTCTGCCCCTTCGCCAGCGCGTCGGTGATCAGGTTGGTGATGACCTGGGACTTGCCTGTGCCCGGCGGGCCGCGCACCACCACGGCCTCCGCCTGCTGCGCCTCGAGGAGCACGAGGTCCTGGCTCGAGTCCGAGGGAAGAACCGTGTTGATATCGCGGTCCAAGGTGGAGTCGATGTCGACGACCCTGGGGGCCGCTGCGGGAGCGGCGCGCAGCGCCTGTGCCTCGAGCAGGTCGTCGACCACTCCTTGGTCGACCTCACCCTTCCCCGCGCGGTCGATCATATCCTCGTAATCGCGGAAAATTGCAGTCGAGCCTTGAGGGAAGCTTCCCACGAGCGCGAAGGGCATAAGGCGCAGACCGAGGGCTGGCGACTTCGCCACGTCCTCGGAGCTCAGGGGATTGAGCGTCGGGACCTTGTCCAAGTTCGTCAGCGGCTCGAGCTTGAGGTAGCTTGACAGCAGTTCCTGCATCTTCTTAAGGAGGAAGTCCGCCAAGCCGTCCCTTGGCGCCCCGTCCAGGAGGTCGTCCAATTTCTCTTGCAGGTTCTCGGGCAGGGTAATGCCGCAAGCCCTCCTCAGCGCCGCGATCAAGGCGCGGTTCAGCACCGGGTATTCGTCCTCCTCGAAGACCAGGTACCATCCTGGTATGCCATCGTA
>DATIXC010000167.1:0-6705 GCA_035518995.1 Methanomassiliicoccales archaeon
TGAAGGCGATCCGCGCTTCCAGGGCCTCCATGGATCGCGGCGCAAGGTCATCTTTGCCTGGGCAACTAAGGAGTTCCGCAACCTTCAGAGGCTGAGGGACGCCAAGGTGCGCGTCCCAGAGCCCATAAAGTATAGCCAGAACATGTTGGTCATGGAGTTCATCGGCGAAGATGGAAACCCAGCTCCATTGCTCAGGAGCGTGGAGCTCGAGAATCCGACCAAGACTTATAAGACTGTCATCAAGTATGTGAAGCTCGCCTACAAGAAGGCGGGGCTGGTAATCGGGGATCTAAGTGAGTACAACATCCTCATGCAACGCGGGGAGCCAGTCATAATCGATGTCGGCCAGGGAATGACGACGGACCATTTCAACGCCAAGGAGTTCCTGGTGAGGGACATAAAGAACATCAACCACTACTTCCGCTCCTACGATGTCAAGGTGGTCGACAATGAGGTTCTGTTGAAGCAGATCATGGGGGTCAAGAAATGAAGACGGTAAGGATCCCGAAGGAGCGCGTGGGTGCCATGATTGGCACAAATGGGGAGACGAAGGCGCAGTTGGAAGAGAAGCTCGGCCTGCAGCTGGTCATCGACACGGAGGGCGAGGTCAACATAATGGAGGAGAGCGCCAAGGACCCGATAGCGATCCTAAAGGCCATGGACATCGTGAAGGCCATTGGTCGAGGCTTCAGCCCTCAGCATGCCTTTCGTTTGCTGGACGACATGGAATACCTGGAGATCATCGATATGAAGGAGTACGTAGGCAGCAAGCCGGAGCAGCTCTCGCGCCAACGCGCCCGGGTCATCGGCTCCAACGGTAAGACCCGTCGCCTCCTCGAGGACCTCACTGGGGCGTATATCTCGGTCTACGGCAGCACCGTGGGAATAATCGGCCAACCGGAGCAGGTGGAGGTGGCGAGGAAGGCGGTCGACATGTTATTGCGCGGAAGCGAACACGCCACGGTATACCGCTATCTCGAGAGGAGCAGGCCTAAGCTTAGGGTCATCGAGATGGGTTTCGAACCTTGACCATTGGAGTCATTACTCCAAAAAAAACGAAATTGGGACCAGGTTCTGCTCGGCAGGATAGGTTTAAGAACCGGTTGGGTTTGAGGGCGAATAGGATGAACGCGCTCGTCGTCAGGGCCGAGAAGGCCTTGTCCCAGGACCTTTGCGACCATTGCCTAGGCCGCCTGTTCGCGCTGGTCGATACCGGATTGTCCAACCAGGAGAGAGGGCAGTCGTTGCGTATGGCCGTCAATCTTAACCGAGCCTTGGAGGGCAAGGAGCCGCTCATCCCTCACGCTAGATGCAGCGTTTGCGATGAGTTATTCGAGATTGTGCCTCGGTTCGCTGTTGCGGTGGTAGAGAAACTGGGAACGTTGGAATTCGAGACCTTCCTGGTCGGGACCAGAGTCGACCCCATCATAACGGAACGGGAGGAAAGGCTATGGGGGGCGGTCAGCCAGGACCATGCTGAGACCATCAAGGCGGAGCTGAACCGGGAAATCGGCAAGGCAGTCCAGGCCCTTATCCCGCACGAAGTCGAGTTCGCGACCCCGGACGTGGTGGCGCTGGTTGATACCCGCTTCTGCCACGTGGAACTCGATGTCTCGCCCTTATTCGTTTACGGAAGATATCGGAAATTATCCAGGGAAATACCTCAGACGAGATGGCCGTGCAATCGCTGCCGAGGCAAGGGATGCCCCAAATGCGGCGGCACCGGCAAAATGTACCAGACGAGCGTGCAGGAGATCATCGGGGACCCCATCCTCCGGGACGCGGCCGGCGTGGACCACTTCTTCCATGGAATGGGCAGGGAGGACATCGACGCCAGGATGCTTGGCAACGGTCGTCCCTTCGTCCTCGAGGTCAGGGAGCCGAAGAAGAGGAGGATAGACCTGCTAGCCCTCCAATCCGAGATCAACGAGTATGGGCGGGAGCGGGTGGAGGTTGAGGGTATGAGATTCTCCTCTCGCGAAGAGGTGCGCCAGATCAAGAGCGCAGCCCCGGACAAGGAGTACCGGGTGAGGGTCCGGCTCGAAAGCAAAGTTAATAAGGAGCGATTGGATGAGGTAGTCCAATCGTTCAAGCGTATACGAATCACCCAGCAGACGCCAACACGGGTCTCGCATCGGCGAGCCGACCTGGCGCGGGAGCGTGAGATAAAGGACCTGGTCCTCGAGGACCTCGATGGGCAGGTCGCCATGCTCAGGGTGCGCACCGAGGCCGGGACGTACGTCAAGGAGTTCGTCCACGGGGACTCGGGCCGCACCGAGCCGTCCCTGGCGGGAAGGCTTGGCATCCCGTGCGCCGTGGAGTCGCTGGACGTGATCGAGATCGCGGATCAAACTTGAGGGATCACAATGGTTCGATCGTCGCATGGCCCAAGGAAGAAGACGAGGCAGATACTTAGCAAGAGCCCCAGGTCAAGGGGTCTTTCCCCAATAACCCGTGAGTTCCAGGAGTTCGAGGTGGGAGAGAAGGTTAACATCATCCTCGACCCGAGCATCCACCACGGCATGCCCGCGGTGCGCTTCCACGGGAAGACCGGCACGGTCATGGGCACCCAGGGCAGGGCCTTCGTCCTCGCCGTCAAGGACGGCGATAAGACCAAGACCGTCCTCTCCACCCCAGAGCACCTGAGGAAGGTACAGTAGGACGTGGTAGAAATGCCCGAAGAGCGCCTGGTCACCCTGGCCGAGGTCAAGGAGATGCTCGAGCAGGAGTCGAAGGACCGCACCGAGCTCGCCAACGAGCAGAAGGTTGCCCTGGACCACGCTGGCAAGTTCGCCAAGCTTCCGGTTAAGGAGGGCCAGAAGCTCCTAGCCGACCTGAAGGAGCTCGACTTCATCTCCGAGCCAGTGGCCTACCGCATCGTGGACATATGCCCGCAGTACCCCGAGGACGTGCGAGCCCTTTTTGCCAAGGAAAGGCTTATCCTTGATAAGAAACAAATAGACCAGGTAATCGCCACGGTCAAGAAGCACATCTGAGCTGGTGGGACCAATGGAGGACTACGCGCACATCCTCGACTATTTACCACAGGGACTCCCAGCGGAGCGTGGGTTCAAGAGGGAGCCGTTGGCCTATGCGCTGGGGGAGACGGAGTTCAAGCTCTTCGAGCTCGTTCCCAAGCTCAACGCCCCCCTGGCCATCGGCGAGCGCGTGTACATCGGGAAGGAGGCGGAGAAGCGCGACAAGATCGCGCACGTGAAGCGCCGCGTGTCCTACGAGGAGCTGACCGCCGCCGCCCACTCGGAGATGCCCTTCGTCATCGCCGAGATCGCCAAGCAGAACGAGGCCCGCTACGTGAAGTTCTTCAACGAAGCCCAGGCCATCACCACCAGGTTCCATATGTTGGAGCTGCTCCCAGGACTTGGCAAGAAGACCATGTGGGCCATCATCGAGGAGCGCAAGAAGGGCCCATTCAAGGACTTCATGGACATCGCGACGAGGGTCCCCACCTTCAAGCACCCCGAGAAGGTCATCGCCAAGCGCATCGAGATGGAGCTGGCCGACCCGACGCAGAAGTACCACATCTTCGTGGCCAGGTAGATGACGCCCTCCGAAGTCAAGGCATTGCTCGCGCAGTACGGAATCTCCCCCACGAAATCGAAGGGCCAGAACTTCCTATTGGACGAGAGGGTCGCGGACCGAGAGGTCGAGCACCTTGGGATCCTGCCTGGAGAGACCGTGCTGGAGGTCGGCCCTGGTCTAGGGATATTGACCGAGCGCGTCTCGGTCCAGGCAAGGACCGTGTGCATCGAGATCGACCCTGGCGTCGCCAGGTACATGAGGGACAGGTTCGGGCAGAGGGTGGAGGTCATCGAGGGCGATGCCCTGCAGGTGGAGCTGCCGCGATTCGACCGCTTCATTTCCAACCTCCCCTACAGCATATCCTCGCCCCTCATCTTCCGCATACTGGAGCAGGACTTCCGCAGGGCGGTGATCATGGTCCAGAAGGAGTTCGCGGACCGCATGGCCGCGAGGGCGGGGACAGATGACTACTCCAGGCTGAGCGTGAGCACCTACTATCGGGCGAGGTGCGAGCTGCTGGACCGAGTGCCGAGGTCCAGGTTCTGGCCTCAGCCGGAGGTCGACTCAACGGTCGTCAGGCTCGAGCCCAGGCCTCCCCCTTTCGAGGTGGTCAACGAGCGCTTCTTCCTACACCTGGTCAATCTTCTCTTCCAGCACCGGAGGAAGAAGATAGGGACCATCTTGAGGATGACCGGGCAGGCAGCCAGGGATTCGATCCCTGCCTTGCCCTTCGTCGAACAAAGGGTGGAGGACCTCACCCCGGAGATGCTCGGCCAGCTGGCAGACGCCATCTGCCTGGACGGCAGGCCGTATTGATTAGAAAGAGGAGCTACGGTCAACCTCTCATTTGGCCTTTCCCGTGTCCCTGGACCAGTACAACAGTCCAATGCCCAGAAGCCCGAACAAGATAAATAGGACCGCGCTCAGGAGGTATTGCCCGGCCATGGCGAGCACGATGGCCCCCACGATCAGTGCCAGCAACGTGAGGACGAACCTAAGCGCCATCGGCCTCCTGCCGATGATTACCCTCCCGCTCGGAGTGACCTGGCCTTCGTCGGGCGCTTCCATTAGGTAGGGACTAGGCGACCAACCTGTACTTCAATAGTAGCACCTCAAAGCGGATGGTGCTGGTGATTACGACTCCCACGTCCAGTTTTAATCAGGGCCTGGGTGGCCCCCTTCTCATCGACCCCGCCCCTACCTGGCACTTCACTGTCTCACATTCTTGACCCGTGCCATCGAACAAGACCGAAGCAATCGCATCTGGCTAAGGATCCTATCCTGCTGTCCAGGCTCCTCCCAGACTGGCGCCCGCCTTCCTGCATTTCTTCTTCGGCCCCTATCGGCCATGCCCTCGCCCTGGTCAGGAATCTAGTCCATTGGAGGTCCGTCGCGACCGACTCCGTATGCGCCCGAACCTCTGGGGGTTGGTAGCAATCATTTTTGAACGGCTTTTCGTATATTGTCCGGGGAGAGGCAAATGCTGATAGGCATCGTAGGCAAGCCCAACGTCGGCAAGTCGACCTTCTTCTCCGCGGCCACCCTGGCCCCTGCGGAGATAGCTGACTATCCGTTCACCACCATCAAGCCTAACAAGGGGATCGCATACCTACGCACCAGGTGCCCCCATCTCGACCTAGGCCATCAGTGCAACCCGCGCAACTCTATTTGCGAGAATGGGGTGCGCATGGTCCCAGTGGAGCTGCTGGACGTGGCTGGCCTGGTGCCGGACGCCTGGCAGGGCAAAGGACTTGGCAACCAGTTCTTGGATGATCTAAGACAGGCGGACGCCTTGGTGCATGTCGTTGACTCGTCCGGCTCCACCAACTCCGAGGGGGTGCCTGTGCCAGCCCACAGCCATGACCCCATGGTCGACGTCAAGTTCCTGGAGAGCGAGATCGATCATTGGATCAAGGGCATCATGGACAAGGGCTGGGAAAAGAGCGCCCGCCAAGCCCACCTTGAGGGCGAGAAGATAGAGGAGCTCATCCACACCAGACTCACCGGCCTGAGCGTGTCCATCGGCCACATCCATGCGGCGATCAGGGAGGCGAGCATGCCCGAGTCCATCGTCACATGGAAGGATTCCGACCTCATGCGCCTGTCATCGGCCATCAGGAGGCACTCCAAGCCGATGGCCCTCGCCCTTAACAAGGCGGACATCGCCGAGGACTCCACGCTGCAGAGGATGACCAAGGTGGAGGGCTACGCAAGTTTGCCGACCTGCGCCCAATCCGAGCTGGCGCTCCGTAGGGCAGCCAAGGGCGGCCTCGTAGAGTACCTTCCTGGTGACATCGATTTCAAGCTGAAGGACGCAAGCAAGCTCAATCCAGCCCAGAGGAAGGGGCTGGACTACATCCAAACGCACGTGATGGCGAAGTTCAAGGGAACGGGGGTGCAGCAGTGCTTGGAGAACGCTGCCTACAGCATGTTGGACCTGATACCAGTCTACCCGGTGGAGGACGAGCACCGATGGACCGACAAGCAGGGCAACGTGCTCCCTGACACGCACCTGGTGAAGAGGGGCGCGACCGCCCGGGACCTGGCCTACAAGATACACACCGACCTGGGCGACAATTTCATCCGGGCTATCAACTGCAGGACGCAGAGGGTAGTGGGGCATGACTACGTCCTCCAGCCCTCGGACGTCATCACCATCATCACCAAGAAGTGAGCCATGAGCGAGTCCTACGATGTCCGCCTCATAACCGCGACCTACAAGCGGCCGAGCGAGAACGAGCTGGTCATAGAGATGTTCGGGAAGACCAGGGAGGGGCTCTCCATCGCCATCCGCTACTCCGGGTTCATGCCCTACTTCCACATCTTCGATGCCACCGAGGAGCTGGTCGATGGCCTGAGGAAGGACAAGGACGTGGTCAAGGTGGAGTGGATCGAGCTCCTTTACAAGGGCCAGATCAAGAGGTCCGCCCAGGTCACGGTTCGCTACCCTGGCCTTGTACCAGAGTTCCGGGACAAGATCAAGCACCGCTTTGTGGTCCTGGCCGCGGACATCCCCTTCCATCGCCGGTTCATATTCGACTACGACATGGGCGCCTGCATCAGGGTGCATGGCTCAAGGGTCAAGAGCGAGCGCCACACCACGGACGTCGTGCTGGAGATGGAGCAGAGGGACGGCGCGCCCCACTTCGAGAACATCGAGGCCTT
>DATIXC010000168.1:0-4683 GCA_035518995.1 Methanomassiliicoccales archaeon
CCAGCCGAACCCCATGACCGAAGGCAGCTCGGGCAAGTTCATCGTGAACGTGTCCAACGTGGGCAACGACAACGCCAACCTGCCGAGCGTGACCGTCTACATTCTGAACTCGGACAACACCAAGACCACGATCGGCACCAGCACCGACATGACCAACAGGCCGGGCAACACGACGCTAATGCCAGGGAAGTACGGCCTGTTCGAGATATCCTGGACGCCGGGCGGCAAGGGCAACTACACCATCGTGGCGCAGGCCTCCGTCGAAAACGAGATCAACAACAAGGACAACACCTACACCACCGCGGTGACGGTCAACGAGGCCGCCTGGAAGGCCATCGCCCTGTACGGCGGCATATTCGCGGTGATCGTCGTGGTCATCGTCCTCTACTACTACCGCAAGCGCCTGCCGAAGCTGGGCGGCGGTAAGAAGGGGAAGGAAGAAAAGAAGGCCCCCTCCAAGGAAGAGAAGGAGTCGAAGAAGCAGCCCGAGGAGAAGAAGGGCAAGAAGTAGGCTTGTCGCTTCCGGACAAACCATTTCCCTATTCTTCATTTTTCATTTACCAGAGCGCAGCCACCGTCCACGGCGGGGGCGTCCTCTAAACATTTTTATGCAGCGGCCCTCCTCTGGATACTCGATGCTCTGGCGCCTGATAGACTCGGACCTTATCAGCCCGCAGCGCTCTGCGGCCTGCGACGAGGCCATGCTCCTGGCCAGGCAGCGGAGGCTGGTCCCCAACACCCTGCACCTCTACCGGCGGGAGCGTCCCACCGTCTCCCTGGGGTACTTCGAGGACGCGGAGGAGGCCTTGGACATGGGCGCGATGAGGCGCCACGGCGTGGAGCTGGTCCGCAGGGTCTCCGGGGGCAGCGCCATCTACACCGACCCGGGGCAGGTGATCTACGCCGTGGTGCTGGACGACGAGATGGTCCCGGAATCGCCGAACGAGACGTTCCCCCTGATCTGCGGCGGCGTCATCAAGGCCTTGGGCATCCTCGGGCTCAAGGCCGAGTTCAAGCCCGTGAACGACGTCCTGGTGGGCAGGCGCAAGATCTCGGGGAGCGCGCAGGTCCGGAGGGCCGGGGTGGTGCTACAGCACGGCACCCTCATGGTGGACACCGACTTCGATGCCATGTTCGACGTTCTCAGGATGCGCAAGGCCGGCCGTTCCAAGGACGCCGTGACCTCCCTGGCCAGGGAGCTGGGAGAGGCGCCCAGCATGGAAAGGGTGAAGCACGCCCTGGTCGAGGGCTTCTCCAGCGCCTTCGACGTCATCATTGAGAAGGGGGTCCTGACGCGCTTCGAGGAGAGGAGGATCGAAGAGCTGGTCAGGGACAAGTACGGGCTCGAGGGCTACACGTTGAGGGCCAAGCGCCCCCCGCATGCCTGATGCAGGAACGCCCCTGGAAATAGCTGGCTACTGCTTGAGCGTGTCCAGGTCCAGGAAGGCGATCTTCCGCGCGTCCAGGAAGAAGCCGATCTTCTTGTGCAGCATCATCGACTTGGCGTTCTCGGGCATGATGCTGCTCTGCACCGCCTTGGCGCCCATCTTCCTGCCCTCCAGGGAGACCTTCTCCATGAGCTTGTAGCCGATGCCCCGGCGGCGGTAGGAGGGGTGGACGCCGATGTTCTCCACCCACACCACCTTGGGAATGCCTGACACGTGGCTGACCATCTGGGCGAAGACGAAGCCGACGATCTGCCCGTCCTCCCGGGCCACGAAGCTCAGCCCCGAGTCGAGGTAGGTCTTGAACGCCTTGTCGTTGGAGGCGCCGAGCTGATCGATTAGGTTCTGGTCAAGCTCGTCCCACTTGCGCTTGAGCATGGATTCCAGGTACTCCTTGATGATGAACAGCTCCAATGCCCTGACGTGCCCCTTGTCCTCCTTCTTCAGCTTCGCGATCTGCGCCATCACATCTCCTCCGGTGCAACTATCCCAAGGTCACCCAGCACCCCGCGCAGCACCCACATGGCCGACTCCACGAGCGTCAGCCTTGCTGCCTGCCGCTCGCCCGAGCGCAGCACGGGGACGTAGGCGTAGAACTGGTTGAACGCGGAGGCCACCTCCTGACCGTAGGCCGGCATCAGGTGTATCCTCCTCTTGGCCCCGCAGTCCCTCACCACCGTCGGGTATTGGGCAAGGATGCGGATAAGCTTTCTCTCATATGGGTCTTCGAGGAGGCTAGGGTCCACGCTCCTCTCGAAACCTCCCGCCTTGGCGAGTATGGAGCAGCAGCGGGCGTGCGCGTACTGCAGGAAGGGCGCGGAGTTGCCCTCGAAGTTGAGCGCCTCCTCCCACTTGAACACGATCTGCTTCTCCGCCTGGACGCGGACGATGTTGAAGCGGAGCGCTCCCCTGCCAATGTCCCGGGCGATCTGGCGCATCCTCTCCTCGCTGAGGTCGGTGCGCCTCTTCCTCACCTCCTCGTAGGCGCGCTCCTCCGCCTCGTCGATCAGGTCGTCCAGGTAGACCACCCGCCCCTTGCGCGTGGACATCCTCCCCTCGGGCAGGGAGACGAAGGCGTAGTACAGGCACTCGGGCGCCTTCTCCTCTCCGAGGATGCTGAGGGCGGCGGCGAGCTGCTGCTGCCCCAGCTTCTGGTCCTCGCCCAGCACGTTGATGAGCTGGTCGGCCCGCCTGAACTTGTCCAGGTGGTAGGCCATGTCCCGGGTGGTATAGAGGGTCGTCCCGTCCGACCTGGTGAAGAAGAACTTGGTGTCGCGGCCATGGACCCCGAAGGCGCTCAGGTCCAGGTAGAAGGCCCCGTCCTCCTCGTGGCATTCGGGGGTGGCCTTGAGGCGCTCCACCACCCTGCGCGCGTCCCCGTTGAGGATGAACTGCGACTCCCAGGCGTAGTTGTCCAGCTCCACGTCGATGCTGGAGAGGCTCTGCCTTATCCCCCCGAGCATGCGCTCGGTAGTCTCCCGGACCATGGAAACGACCTTGGGGTCGCCGGCCTCGAAGCCCCTGGTCAGGGAGGCTATCTGGGCCTCGACCTCCGGCCTCGACTCCAGCTGCTCGTTAGCCCTCTGGTAGAAGCCCACCAGCATATGGTCGTCCTTCTGCCGGTCCGAGGAGGCGACCTCCTGTGCCGGGATGTTGCGCACCCCCCACGCCAGCAGGACCACCTGCCGGCCCACGTCGTTGACCAGGTACTCGGTGGTCACATGGTGGCCGCACTTGCGCAGGCATCTGGCGAGAGTGTCGCCAATGATCGGGTTCCGTGCCCGCCCCACGTGGATCGGCCCGGTGGGGTTGACCGAGGTGTGCTCCAGCAGCACCTTGGTCCGTTTGTCGTCGCCTTGGCCGTAGCCCGGCCCCGAGCGGACGATCTCCCCGAGCGTGGCGCGGACCAGCGCGGCATGGCCGACCTTGAAGTTAAGGTACCCCTTGTCCGCCCAGACCCTCTCGATCAGGGGCGAGGGCTCGATCCTGGATGCCAGCTCCTCGGCTATCGCGACGGGGGCCTTCCTCAGCCTCTTGGCCAAGGGGAAGCAGGGGAAGGCGAAGTCGGCGATCTCGGCGTCCGGAACCTCCATCTGCAGCTCCTGCCCTACCCCCATCTCGCCCAGGGCTGCGCTCACGCGCCCCTCCACCTCCTCGCGGAACGATGCCAGCGGGTCCATCTCACCCTCCGATCCTGTAACGCAGGATGGCAGCGATGCCGCCGAAGGCCTTCATCAGCATCTCCCCCTCCTCTGAGTCCACGGATATCAGCTCGACCTTGGTGCCCATCTGCTCCGACAGGTCGAAGAAGTCGTCGACCAGGTCCACACCATCATTGCTGACCGTCACGGAGCCGCAGGTCGGGCACCTTCCCTGCTCCGGGGGACGATCGAGAGTGAGCGTGTCCTTCCATCCGCAGTTGGGGCACTCGACGGTGAATCGCTTCCTCCTCAGCCCCTCGGAGAGGAGGAGGGTGGAAGCCGCCCCTATCTGTATGGCCTCGCGCACGTGGCCCTCCCCGTACGTGGCCAGGCCCCCGTCCGGCTTGCGGATCTCCTCGAGCAGCCTGGTTATCAGGACCTTCTCCCGCATCAGGTCCATGTCGGTGAGCTTGTCCTTGGCACGCTCCACCAGCTCCTTCAGGCCGTACTCGTCGGTGTAGCCGGTATCGAAGGTGTCGACCACCTTCTTCTGCAGCTCGTGGTGCAGATACCCCTGGTCCACGAAGAAGTTCTTGGTGCCGCCCGGCCCCCCGATCAGGATGCCCCTCAGCTCGGTCTTGCTGAGGAAGGCGTCCGTGGCCGTGTCCGCGATCTTCTTGTAGAACTCGTTGGCCGCGATCTCGATGAGCCTCTCGAACCTCTGCGCCGACTGTCCGCCCATGCGGTGCTTGGACGGCACCTGCGATTGGATGTTGCGGATGACGTTGATGCGCTTCCCGGTCAGGATGCCCAGGGTGGCCTCGGAGCGGTCGATCACGATCAGCCCGTAGGCCTTCTTCTCCAGCAGCATGTCCGTAAGCGGTTCGAGGAAGAACTCGGAGTCGCAGCGGTAGAGGAAGGTGGTGATGGGCTCGGGAGGCTCCAATGTGTACTGGACCATGCGCGTCTGGTCGCCGACGTAGGAGGTCTCGCCCACGAAGAATATCAGCCCGTTGGCCGGCGGCTCCTTGAAGTACTTCAGCCTGGCCAGGATGGAGGAGATCGCGCCCTGAACGTTCTTGCGCGTGCTCTGGGAC
>DATIXC010000169.1:0-7095 GCA_035518995.1 Methanomassiliicoccales archaeon
GGTCGCGGACGCTGTCAAGCGCACCGGCGGGATCGTGACCGCCGAGGAGCACAACGTCGTCTCCGGGCTGGGGGCGGCCGTCGCCTCGTTCCTGGTGGAGCACGATCCCGTGCCCATGAGGCGCGTGGGCATAATGGACACCTTCGGCGAATCGGGTGAGGGCGAGGAGCTCATGCGCAAGTACGGCCTGACGGCGGAGAAGGTCGTGGAGGCGGCGGAAGAGGTCATGCGGAGGAGATAGGAATGAAGATCTTCATCGACACGGCGAACCTGGAGCAGATCAAGGAAGTGGATAGCTGGGGAATTCTGGACGGGGTCACGACCAACCCGACCCTCGTGGCCAAGGAGAGCGGGGAATTCAAGACGAACATACGCAAGATCTGCGAGATCGTGGGCGGCCCGGTCTCGGTTGAGGCCATGAGCACCAGCGCCGAGGACATCCACAAGGAGGCCAAGGAGCTGGCCAAGATCCACACTAACATAGTCATCAAGGTCCCCATGACCGAGGAGGGGGTCAAGGCCACCACGATGCTGTCCAAGGAGGGCATCAAGGTCAACATGACCTTGATCTTCAGCGCCAACCAGGCGTTGCTTGCGGCGAAGGCCGGGGCGGCATACGTGTCGCCGTTCGTCGGCAGGCTGGACGACGTCGGCCAGGACGGTATGGACCTGGTCTCGGACATCATGGACATCCTGGACAACTATGGTTACCCGACCGAGGTGATCGTGGCGTCGATCAGGCACCCCGTCCACGTCACCCAGGCGGCGATGATGGGGGCGCACGTGGCCACCATCCCCTACGACGTCCTGAAGAAGATGTTCAAGCACCCGCTAACGGACATCGGGATAGAACGCTTCCAAAAGGATTGGGAGAAGGTGGCGAAGCGTTAAAGCGAAGGCGATGCATAAGCCTCGGCCGTGAGGGCCGATGCCGAAACTCGATGATTTCCTGGACCCTCTTTTCTCGGGGACCAGGGAGGTCGAGGTGCCCAAATCGCAGGTCGACGAACCTCTGGACCCCGAATGGAAGCTCTCCAAGATCAACATACCGAGCCCCAAGATGATCTCCAGTTACCGCAAGGGGCGGTTCCACGTCCATGTATACGAGGACGAGTTCCGAGTGCACCTGGACAAATACGATCCGGACAAGCACCCAGGCCTTCACCTGATCGACGACGCCCCTCTGATCTTGATGATCTGGGGCACCTTGGGCGCCCTCTCCATCGAGGCAGGTGCCACCGCCAAGGGCAAGGAGGACAAGAGGATAGCGGCTCTGAAGGGCACTTACTGGATGAGGATAGCGCTGGGTGTTCTGGTGGCATTTGTCGGCGTATTGCTCATGCTCTCGCCCCTCCAATACGCCAAGCTGGCAACCTCGGTGGTCGTGCCTGCGCTGGTCGTAGGGGTCGGGCTGCTCGTCACTTACCGAACGCTTCGCCAAGGCAAACGGAGAAGCTGGATCATGGCGCTGATCGGGCTGGCCATAATAACCATAGGCATCGCGATGTTCTATTTCCCGCAGTTCACCGCCATGCTGATGCTCATGGTCCTGGCGGCCTGGTTCATCGGAAGCGCGGCGCTCTCCATAAAGGCCGCGCTGGGGAAGTCCAAGTTGTCCCATGGCGTCGCCGTGCCCAAGCTGGTGATGGGGCTGCTCTCCCTGATCCTCGGCGTCCTGATATTCTTCATGCCGCAGGAAGTCGTGAAACTCCTCTTCTTCCTGTTCGGGGCGATCGGGCTACTCGCAGGCATCCTGCTCATAGTGAGTGGCCTGGCCCTCAGGAGGGTTTCCAAGGAGATTAGCTCGCGGCCTGTCACGAAGAGCGCCGAGTGAACGGAGCGCCGAGCATCCGCAAAACCCTATTGCGAAAGCTAGAATACCCCTAGGGATGGTGCCTTTAGCCGTGAGCAGACCTTTGGCGGACCTGGCCGCCCTATGCGCGCAGGTCGAGGCCGAGCCGGGCAAGAAGAGGAAGGCGGAGATGGTCGGCTCCTTCCTCTCGTCGCTGGAACGCCAGGAAGTCAAACCAGCGGTCCTGATAATACTGGCCCAGGTGCTGCCAGAGTCGGAGAAGAGGACCCTCGATGTCGGCTACCGCACGGTGGGGAGGGCGATGAAGAGCGGGCAGACCAGCCTCTTCGGCGGGGAGCATGTGAGCATCATGGAGGTGTACGAGACGTTGCAGCGCATCGCCAAGGCCGAGGGGGCCGGCTCGAGGAGGACCAAGGAGGCGCTCCTCAGCGGGCTCCTTTCCAGGCTGAGCGATGACGAAAGCGAGTACCTGCTCAGGTCCCTCTCGGGGGAGATGAGGATCGGCGTGAACGAGGGCGTGATGCTCGAAGCCATCGCCCGGGCCGCTAATGTCGGCCTGGAGACGGTCAGGGGAGCGCACATGCTCATGGGCGACGTGGGAGGGCTGGCGACGCTGGCCTTGAGCGAAGGGGAGGAAGGGCTCCTCCGAGTCGAGGTCCAGGTCTTCACCCCGGTCCGCCCGATGCTGGCCGAGATGTCCTTGGGGGTGGAGGACGCGCTGTCGACCATGGGAACGGCCGCCTTCGAGTTCAAGCTGGACGGGGCCAGGATCCAGATACATCGGGAAGGCGGCGAGGTGCGCGTCTTCTCCCGTCGACTGACGGAGGTGACGGAGAGCCTCCCCGAGATCGTGCGCACGGCCCTCACCGAAATCCAGGCCGATCGCTTCATACTCGAGGGCGAGGTTGTGGCCTACAGCGACCGCCCCCTGCCCTTCCAGGACGTGATGCGCCGTATGACCCGCGTCCACGAGGTCCACGACTCCGTGCATGAGGTCCCACTGAGACTGTTCCTCTTCGACGCGTTGCTGGTCGGTTACAGGACGCTCATCGATGCCGCCTACACGGAGAGATGGAAGGCCCTTCAGGACGTGACCCCTTCCCACCTTCTGGTGCCTCGGCTCATCACCTCGGACGCCAAGATGGCCGCCGAATTCTACAAGCAGGCCTTGGAACAGGGCCACGAGGGCCTCGTCGCCAAGGACCTGGGCAGCCCCTATGCGATCGGCAAGCGGGGCAGACGATGGCTCAAGATCAAGAAGTCCGACTCGCTGGACCTGGTGATAGTGGCGGCGGAGTGGGGGTACGGTAGGAGGGAGGGCTGGCTCAGCGACTACCATCTGGCAGCCAGATCGAAGGAGGGCTTCGAGGAGATCGGGAAGACCTATAAGGGCTTCACCGATGAGGAGTTCAAGGCCATAACCGAGCGGCTGCTATCGCTGCGGACATCGGAAACAAGGCACGTGGTCCAGGTGAGACCGGAGATCGTGGTGGAGGTGGCCTTCGATGAGGTGCAGCGCAGCCCCCGATATCCTTCTGGATACGCGCTCCGGCTGGCGCGCATCAAGTCGATACGGGAGGACAAGTCCCCTGCCCAGGCCGACACCATCGAGGAGGTGGAGCGCGTCTACGAGAGGCAGTTCCGCACCAAAGGCCGCCTCCGCGAGGCCTCCAGCGGATAAGGATTATATAGCGTCTAAATTGGTCTATCGTGATATGGTGGGCAAGGACAACGACGAAAAGATATGGCTCGCCAGCGCCGCGCTAGCCATAGTCATCATCACCCTAGCCCTCATCATTTCAAACATGGAGTACTTCCAGCTAGGAGACAGGGAACCTCCGCTCGGCCCCATCACCAACGATATCTCCGAGGCGCTGATGTGGGTGCTGCTGTTCGTTTGGGGCTGCGTTGGCATACTGGTCCTGCTGCAGAGAGGGAAGAGGGTGCCGGTGAAAGGGAGGAAGGACAACCCGAGCAGCGGTTCGCCCTACAAAGCACTGATCACCCTATTCATCATCTTAGGATTGATCTTAGTCTTCGTTTACCTGACGCAAGGGACCTTCCTGCCCCCTGCCACCGATCCGGGCACAGGCGACGGGGGAGGCGGGTCGACCCAGGCTCCGGTGAGCGCATCCGGCCCTGGCGACTCGATGGTGCTCATCGGATTCCTGATATTCGTCGTTCTTATGGCCGTGATCTTGTCCTCCAAGTTCGTGCGCAAGACCCCCATCCGGACGACCTCCGCCTGGAACGCTTTGGAGCAGCAGAAGGCAAAGGACATCGTCGACCAGGCTATGAGCGCGCTGTACGCCGGGGACGATGCCCGGAGCGTGGTCGTCCGTACCTACCAGATGATGGTGAGGCTGCTGAGGGGGAAGGTGCAGGACACCGAGATGCTTACGCCCAGGGAGATCGCGCTCCTGGCCGAGCGCCGTTTGGGCTGGCCGAAGGAGCCGACCATGGAGCTCACCTCGCTTTTCGAAGAGGCCTGGTACAGCGACCACCGATTGAAAGAGGAGAGCAAGGAGGCCGCCCTGCGCTGCTTGACCCAGATTTCCTCTTCTGTTGGCACTAATCAGGGGGGGCAGAGGAGCGGCAATGCAGCAGGATCCTGAAGTCGACTATCTCCGCACCCCCTACAAGGGCACCGGCTACGAGGACGAGAAGGGGGACACCATGGTCAGGCTGGTATGGCTGGGCATAGGCTTGGCCTTAGTAATCCTCTTCATCCCTCTTCTGGATTCCGCGGTGCAGGACCCTGAGGTGCGATGGGGCTTCTTCCTGCTGATACTCCTGCTCTGCGGAATCTTCCTATTCCTGAAGACCTACCCGAAGCTCGGATACCGCACCGCCCCAGAGATCGCACACGTGACCAGCAAGAGTGAACCGGGGGCGGCCGAACGCGAGTTGATGATGATCACCAACGCCGCCAATGGCGCGCCGTATAGCCAGATGCTCTCCTACGTGGAGCTCAGGGACATGCTGGTGCGGCGATTCATGCTCCTGCACCACCTTCGCAGGGCGGAGGCTGAGTCCCTCCTCTCGGACCCGTTCACCGCCAGGCACATGATCCGGGACGAGCAGCTCGTCTGGCTGCTCAACT
The DNA here is from genome assembly GCA_035518995.1 of Methanomassiliicoccales archaeon. Taxonomy (GTDB): domain Archaea; phylum Thermoplasmatota; class Thermoplasmata; order Methanomassiliicoccales; family UBA472; genus JAJRAN01. The sequence continues at coordinate 4,917 of DATIXC010000169.1, forward strand.
ATGATTTCAAGAGGGCCTACGAGCCCGAGCAGCTGGCCACAGAGCAAGGCCGGCTCATGGTACAAGACTTTAATCGGGTTTTCCCAATGCTTTTGAAGAAAATGGAGGCCATGAGATGAGGAGCGTTGAGCTGCAGGCGACCTGCAACGCCCTGATGGACGAGGTCGGGGCGTCGATTGTGGGCAAGCGGGATGTCATGGAGAGGGTGATGCTGGCCATTCTATGCAACGGCCATGTCCTGTTCGAGGACTACCCAGGGTTGGCCAAGACCATGATGGCCAACTGCTTCGCCCGAGCCTCGGGGTGCGAGTTCAAGCGGGTCCAGTTCACCCCTGACCTCATGCCCGCGGACATCACCGGGACTTACATCCTGGACAGGCAGACGGGGCAGTTCGAACTGCGCCAGGGCCCGGTCTTCACTAACATATTGCTGGCGGACGAGATAAACCGTGCGCCCCCTAAGACCCAGGCCGCCCTCCTGGAGGCGATGCAGGAGCGCCAGGTGAGCCTGGAGGGGGACACCATGCCCTTGCCCCGCCCATTCGTGGTCCTCGCCACCCAGAACCCTATCGAGTACGAGGGCACCTACCCCTTGCCCGAGGCCCAGATAGACCGTTTCCTGATACGGACGAGCGTGGGCTACCCCACGCCCGAGGAGGAGCGGGAGATCCTGCGCAGACGCCGCGCCCGAGGCAAGGACGAGGTAGACGTGCGAAAGGTCTGCAGCCCCGAGGTGCTGCTGGAGATGCAGAGGTTCGTAGAGGGGATGCACGTCGAGAGTGTCATCGAGGAGTACATCGTCAACATCATCACGGCCACCCGCCGGCACACGCAGGTGGAGGTGGGGGCCAGCCCTAGGGGCTCGCTGGCCCTCATGAGGCTCTCGTCCGCCCGGGCGGTCTTGAAGGGACGGGACTTCGTCCTACCCGACGACGTCAAGGAGGTGGCGGTGCCAGCTTTGGCTCATCGCCTGATCCTGGCGGCGGACCCCTGGATCAGAGGGGTGAAGCCGCAGAGCGTGGTCGAGGGCATCCTCAAGGACATTCCCGTTCCAAAGGTCGATTGAAGTGCGAACCCGCTCCGGCGCCGCTCTGCTCTTGATCGCGTTCTGCTTCCTGCTAGTCGGCCTAGTCACGCTGCGCTGGGAGCTTGTCAGCCTGGTGATCCCTTTGGCGGTGACGATGTACCTGGCCTTCCTGCTGCATCGGCCGCCTCTGATGGACGTCCGCGCGACCCGCTCGCTGGACGCGGAGAGGGTACAGGAAGGGGACGTCGTCGAGGTCACCCTCTTGCTAGAGAACCAGGGGGAGCCACTGGATTATTTCGAGGTGTTCGACGGCGTGCCTCCAGGAGCCGTGGTCATGGAGGGCCGCGACCGGTTCCCGATGAGCCTGGCCAGGGGGCAGACGGCGAAGGTGAACTACAAGCTCCGATTCGACCGGCGGGGCACCTACGTGTTCGACGACGTTAGGGTGCGCTGGTCCGACCCGACCCAGATGGTAGCGCGGGAGCAGAAGGCCCGGGCGCGATTATCCAATGGGGGAATGCCGGCAGCGCGCGATGGGGGCTCTTGGGCCGAGGCCAAGGTGACCGTCCTGCCGCGCATCCAAGACCTGAGGAGGTGCGGCCTTGCGCCCTCCACCCTAAAGGTCCAGTCTGGCAACATCAGCTCTACGTCGATAGGGCAGGGGACGGAATTCTACTGCCTCCGCGAATACATGCCAGGCGATGAGCTGAGGAGGATCAACTGGAAGGCCACGGCCAGGAGGGACCGGATCGCCGTCAACGACTACCAGAGCGAGCGCTCCGGGGACGTGGTGATATTGGTGGACGGTCGGAGCGGCATCTCCGACGAGGTGGTCCGTCAGAAGATGGTCGACCTGGAGGTGGACGCGGCGGCAAGCCTCAGCACTTACTTCCTGAAGGAGAGGGACCGGGTCGGTATGCTGGTGCTTGGGGACACCATGGAGGTCGTGCCACTGGGCTATGGGAAGAGACACTTCTATCGGATCATGGACCGGCTGCTTGCCGCCAAGCCCGGTAACCTGCGCCAGGCCAACTTCCTCGGGGCGGTGATGGAGCGGTACTTTCCGACCTCATCGCTGATAATCGCCATCACGCCCATGGAGGACAGGAAGATGATCTCGTCGCTGGTCGGCATGGGGGGCAAGGGGCATGA
>DATIXC010000170.1:0-7916 GCA_035518995.1 Methanomassiliicoccales archaeon
CTCCTATTTCGTTAAGGTGAACGCCGGGAAGCCCGTGTTCGCCGACCTCAACGACGAATTCCAGCTCGACGTGGCCAGGATCAACAAGGCCAAGGGAAAGGTGGTCCTGCTGTGCAACCCCAACAACCCCACCTCCAACACCTTCCGCCACCAGGACATCGAGGAGGTAATCGACGGCGTCCCGGACAGGATCGTGGTGGTGGACGAGGCCTACGGCGAGTTCGCCGGCAAGTCATTCATCCCCGAGCTGGAGGACTACGAGAACGTCATCGTCACCAGGACCCTTTCCAAGGCCTATGCCCTGGCGGGGATGCGCATCGGCTACGCGGTCTCCAACCCCGGGCTGGCGGACGTAATGCAGCGCGTCAAGATCCCCTACTCCCTGAACCGGGTCTCCGAGACCGTGGCCATCAAGGCCCTGAAGGACCAGGAGTTCGTGAAGCGCAGCGTCATGATCGTGAACGAGGGAAGGCGGCAGCTGCACGAGGGGCTGGAGCGGCTGGGCTTCCAGGTGTTCCTCAGCGAGGCCAACTTCATACTGTTCAAGGGCAAGATCGACCACAAGGTCCTGGTACAGAGCCTGGCAAGGAAGGGCGTGATGATCCGCGACTTCGGGGACAAGCGCCGCCTGGAAAACTGCGTACGCACCACCATCGGCACCGAGTCGATGAACAGGTTGCTCCTGGACAAGCTGGCGGAGGTGCTGCGCGAATGCCGGTGAGGATGGCCATCGCCGATTACGGGGTGGGCAACCTGCACTCCATCCGCAAGGCGCTGGAGAACTGCGGGGGCTCGCCCTTCGTCGTGGAGGACATGCGCGAGCTGCTGGAGGCGGACTGCATCGTGCTCCCCGGGGTGGGCGCCTTCGACAAGGCCATGGAGCGCCTGCGGCCTGTGGCTCGCGAGCTGGCCGTCAAGCTCGAGGGCGGAGCGCCCTGCCTAGGCATATGCATCGGTGCCCAGATCCTGTTCGAAGGCAGCGAGGAGGGGAGGAAGCCAGGCCTCGGATTCTACCAGGGCCGGGTGGTCAAGCTCAAGGCGGAGAGGGTGCCGCACATGGGCTGGAACTCGGTACGGACGGACGATCCCATTTTCAAGGGCGTCAGGTCGCCCTTCTTCTACTTCGCGCACTCCTACTATGGCATGCCAGGCGAGGACATCGCCATCGGCGACACCGACTACTTCGGCCAGGTGCCGACCCTGTTCCTCAAGAGGAGGACCTACGGCACGCAGTTCCACCCGGAGAAGTCCTCGGACTCGGGGATGCGCTTCCTGCGCAACTTCGTGAGGTTCGCGGAGGGCGCCATATGATGGTCCTCCCCGCGGTGGACATCCTGGACGGGAGGGTGGTGCAGCTGGTTGGCGGAAAGCCAGGTACGGAGCAGATCGTGCTCCCCGACCCCCTGGAGGTGGCCAAGGACTGGGAGGCGAAGGGCGCCCCCATGGTCCACGTCATCGACCTGGACGGGGCGTTCGGGAAGGGCGGCAACCCCAACCTCATCCACAGGATGCTGAGGGAGCTGAAGATCCCTGTCCAGGTCGGGGGCGGGGTGCGCTCCACGGCCATCGTGGACCAGTACGTCGAGTGGGGCGCTGCCAGGGTCATAGTGGGCACCAAGGCCATCACGGACACCAACTGGCTAGCCGATGTCTCCAAGGAGCACCCGGGCAAGGTGGTCCTCGCCCTAGACATGGCGAAGGGACAGATCCAGGTCAAGGGATGGCAGGAAGCGTCCAAGCTCAGCCTGGAGCGGATGTTCGAGATTATTGGTCCGCTGCCCCTGGCAGCGGTCCTGCACACCGACGTGGACGTCGAGGGCCGGGCACAAGGAATAAATGCCGCCGAGGTGCGTAGGTTCGTGGAGCGGTGCCCGCACAAGGTCATCGCCTCGGGCGGGATCAGGGGAATGGACGATGTCCGCGCCTTGGAGTCGATCGGGGCCGAGGCCTGCGTGGCCGGCATCGCCCTTTACACCAAGAGGATCAATCCATCGGAGATCTGGAGGCGAGCGAGATGAACCGAGTCGCGCGAATTGAGAGGGAAACCAAGGAGACCAAGATAGAGGTCAAGCTGGACATCGACGGCTCCGGGATTTCGGAGATATCCTGCGACGATCAGTTCCTCAACCACATGCTAGAGTCCCTTGCCAAGTACTCGGACTTCGACCTCGACGTGGTCGCGAAGGGGGACAACGAGCACCATCTATTGGAGGACGTGGCCATTGTCCTGGGGATGGCGCTCAGGGAGGCCATCGGCGACCAGCCCATACAGAGGATCTCGTCCTCCATTGTGCCCATGGACGATGCCTTGGTGATGGTGGCGCTGGACCTGATCGACCGCCCCTATGTGGACATCGAATGCCCGGATCCCCTGTATCACCATTTCCTGCGCTCCCTAGCCATGTCCTCGGGGATGACACTGCACGTCAAGGTGGAGAGGGGGTTCGACGAACACCACGTGGTGGAAGCGACCATCAAGGCGCTGGGCCGGGCTCTGAACAAGGCCATCGCGCAGAGGGAGAGGATGCTCAGCACCAAGGCCAAGCCGAAAGTGAGGAAGAAATAGATGCTCACCAAAAGGATAATCCCCTGCCTGGACGTCCGTGACGGCGTGACGGTCAAGGGCATCAACTTCGTCAACCTCCAGGAGGTTGGCGACCCGCCGGAGATGGCCTCTGCCTACGAGGCCCAGGGAGCGGACGAGATCGTATTCCTGGACATCTCCGCCTCGGCGGAGGGTAGGAAGACCCTGATGCACGTGGTGGAGAGGACGGCGGAGCGACTGTTCGTGCCATTGACGGTCGGGGGCGGCATCCGCAGCAAGGAGGACATGCGCACCGCCCTGAACGCCGGCGCGGACAAGGTCTCGGTCAACACCGTCGCGGTGCAGAGGCCTAAGGTCATAAACGAGTGCGCCGAGGACTTCGGGAGGCAGTGCGTTGTGGTGGCCATAGACGCGAAGCGGGAGGGCCCCAGCTGGAAGGTCTACACCCATGGAGGGAGGAGGAGGACCGACCTGGACGCCATCGAATGGGCGGCCACGGCCCAGGACCTGGGCGCGGGAGAGATCCTGCTGACCAGCATGGACGCGGACGGGACCAAGGACGGCTACGACCTCCCCCTCACCGAGAAGGTGGCGGACGCGGTGGACATACCGGTCATCGCCTCCGGCGGCTGCGGCAACGCCGAGCACATCTACGAGGTGCTCTCGCGCACCGGCGCCGAGGCGGCGCTGGCGGCTTCCATCTTCCACTATGGCGAGCTTACCGTTGAGCAAGTGAAGGCGTACCTGAGGCAACGGGGGGTGCCGGTCCGTTGACGGAGCTGAAGTTCGACGAGAAGGGCCTGATACCGGTCATCGTCCAGGACGCTATCACTTCCGAGGTCCTGATGATGGCCTTCGCCAACCGCGAGGCCTACGACAGGATGCTGGAGACGAAGAGGACGCACTTCTACTCGCGCTCGAGGCAGAAGCTCTGGATGAAGGGCGAGACCTCTGGCCACGTCCAGGACATCGTGTCCATGCAGGTGGACTGCGACGGCGACTGCCTCCTGGTCCGGGTGATGCAGACCGGTGTCGCCTGCCATCTCGACCGGCCGTCGTGCTTCGACGAGGTGCTGTTGGGCGACCTGAAGCAGACCTCGGCGATCGTGCCCGAGCTGATGAGGGTCATCCACGACCGCAAGGTCAACCCCAAGGAGGGGAGCTACACCAGCGCGCTTCTGGGCAACGAGGACAAGATGCTCAAGAAGGTGGTGGAGGAGGCGGCCGAGGTTGCGCTGGCCTCCAAGTCCGCCGACAAGAGGATGCAGGCCTGGGAGGTGGCGGACCTCATATACCACCTGCTGGTGGTGATGGAGGGCGAGGGCATCCCTCTGGAGCAGGTCTACAAAATGCTCTCGGATAGGAGGAAGTGAGATGCGCATAGAACTGCACTCGCACACGCTGCTCTCGGACGGAGAGCTGATACCGATCGAGCTGGCAAGGCGCGCGGTGGTCAAGGGGCACAAGGCCTTGGCCGTCACCGACCACGCCTCCCTGTCGAACCTGGACCGCCTCATCTCCGAGGCGGGAAGGGACGTGGAGCTAGCCGCCGAATGGGGCCTGGACCTGATCGTGGGGGTGGAGATCACCCACGTCCCCGCGCGCAGGATCGGCCAGGTGGTCAAGGAGGCCAGGAAGAGGGGGGCGGAGCTGATCGTGATCCACGGCGAGACCGTCAACGAGCCGGTGGAGAAGGACACCAACCACGAGGCCGTGTCCAACCCAGAGGTGGACATACTGGCCCACCCGGGCTTCATCACTCTGGAGGAGGCGGAGCTCGCGAAGCGCAACGACGTGGTCCTGGAGATAACCTCGAGGCGCTCGCACAACCCCACCAACGGCCACGTCGCCAAGATGGCGCTGGAGGCGGGGGCGAGGATGGTGGTCAACACCGACGCCCACGACCCTTCCGACCTCATCACCGACGTGGAGGCGCTCATGGTGGCTAGGGCGGCCGGCCTGCCCGAGAGGGAGGCCAGGATGGCCGTCTACGACGTTCCGCAGGAGCTGGTAAGGAGGGCGAGGGGCCGATGAAGGTCATGAAGTTCGGGGGCTCCTCCCTCAAGAGCGGCGAGGGCATGCGGAGGGTCTGCAAGATCATCTCCTCCGACGGCGAGCTCAAGGTAGTGGTGGTCTCCGCCCTCTCCGGCGTCACAGAAGAACTGATCCAGTTCATGAGCCAGCTGCGCAAGGAGGATGAGATCGAGACCTTCATCAAGGGCATGGAGGACAAGCACATCGCGCTGCTGGCCGAGAGCGTGGACAACGACACCATAAAGAAGGAGGCCTGCGCCAAGATCAAGGACAAGCTGGTCCGGCTGGAGCGCGCCCTGTACGGGTTCGTGTACCTGGAGGAGCTGACGCCCCGCACCAAGGACATCATCCAGTCGCTGGGGGAGAGGCTCTCGGTCGTCCTGGTGGCCGCGACCCTCCAGGACATGGGGGTGAAGGCGGTGCCCATCGACGCGGACGACCTGGGCATCATCACGGACGGCCTCTATGGAGGCGCGAGCGCCATCCTCGACGCCACGGCCAAGAACATATGCCCCCGTCTGAGGCAGATGTTCGACAGGGGCGAGACGCCGGTGGTCACGGGCTTCTTCGGCCGCACCGTCGACGGCCATGTCACCATCTTCGGACGAAATGGCTCAGACTACTCGGCCGCGGTGGTGGCCAATGCCCTGAACGCCGACGCACTGGAGATCTGGAAGGACGTGGACGGTTTCATGTCGGTCGACCCCAAGATCGTGAAGGAGGCCGTGCCCATCGACTCGCTCTCGTACGACGAGGCCGCCGAGCTCTCCTACTTCGGGGCGCAGGTCCTGCACCCCAGGACCGTGGAGCCGGCCAGGATGAAGAACATCACCATCTTCGTCAAGAACGTCTTCCGGCCCGAGCTCAGGGGGACGGCCATCAAGCCCTCGGGCGTGCAGAAGGTGCAGGGCATCAAGTCCATATCGTTCATGAAGAACATGTCCATCATCAAGATCTACGGCGCCGGGGCGGGCACCAAGACCGGCGTCATCTCGGAGATATCCAGCAAGCTCACGGACGCCGGGGTGAACATCTACTCCGCGGCCACGTCCCAAACCTGCGTGGCCTTCCTCATCGCCAAGCCGGACCTGCACATGGCCCAGCGCACCTTGGAGACATCGAAGAAGGGCGTGATCGAGAGGATCGAGACCACGGACGACGTCGCGCTGCTGTGCGTGGTGGGCGAGGGGCTCGGCTACGAGAAGGGCATCGCGGCCAGGGTGTTCACGGCCGTGGCCAAGGAGGGCGTGAGCGTGAACATGATCTCTGCCGGCGCCTCCCTGGTGGCCTACCACTTCACCGTGGACAAGAAGGACCTGGAGAGGACCACGAGGGCCATACACGTGGAGTTCTTCCACAAGGCGGCCTGAGATGAGGCGCAAGATCGCCTTCCAAGGAGTGCATGGGGCCTTCAGCGAGGACGCGGTGTTCTCCTACTTCCACGACGAGGTCGAGGCCATCCCCTGCAACGAGTTCGAGGAGGTCTTCGAGCTGGTGGAGAAGGGCGAGGTCTCTCACGCAGTGGTCCCGGTGGAGAACTCGCTCGAGGGCAGCGTGACCACGGTCAGCGACCTCCTGCTGGACAGCGACCTGACGGTCACGGGGGAGGTCCTGCTCCTGGTGCGCCATTGCCTGATTGGGCAGCCCGGGTCGGCCATCGACTCCGTCCGGAAGGTGTACTCCCACCCCCAGGCCTTGGGTCAGTGCCGCTCCTTCCTGGCCCAGCACCCCGAGTGGGAGAAGATCCCCGCCTATGACACCGCTGGGAGCGTCAAGCTCATCAAGGAGCGCGGGCGCGCCGACGAGGCGGCCATCGCCTCCAAACGCGCCGCCACCTTCTACGGCATGAAGGTGCTCCAGGAGGATATCCAGTCGTCGGCGCGGAACTTCACGCGCTTCTTCGTGGTGGAGAAGACCAACTCCATTCCTGCCGAGGGGGACAAGACCTCCCTGGCCTTCAGCACCAAGAACATACCAGGGGCTCTGTACCAATGCATCGGGGTCTTCGCCGAGAGGGGCGTGAACCTGAGCAAGCTGGAGTCGCGGCCGCGCAAGGGCCGCACCTGGGAGTACGTCTTCTACGTGGATGTGGACGGGCATGTCGACGACCCCAAGGTCAGCGACGCCCTGGCGGATTTGGTGCGCAAGTCCTCCTTCGTGAAGGTCTTCGGCTCCTACAAGAAGGCCAAGGCGCCCTGAGCCATATTCAAGCGCGATCCAGGACGTCCGATATCTGCTCAAGCCCCTTTCTGAGCTCCTCGCTCTCGCAGGAGTATGTCACCCGCACGCTGCCCCCCTCCCCGAAGTAGCGCCCTGGGCATACCGCCGTCCTGTGCCTTGCCAGCAGGCTCTCGGCGAACCTCTCGTCGTCCGTCCTGGGAGGCAACCTGACCAGGAGGTGCAGGCCGCCATCTGGGTCCACCAATTCCACCCTCCTCTCCTCCGCGGCCCAGTCCCGGACGATAGGCAGGTTGCGCTTGGCCACCTCGAGCACGCGCTTGCGGAACCACTCCCTCTTCTTGATGGCCTGGATGGCCAGGGCCATGGACCGCGTCGGCAGGTGCCACGATGAGTAGAGCCTGGCGTCCGTCACCTTGCGCACCACCTCCTCCGGGCCGATGAGCCAGCCGATGCGCAGCCCTCCCAGCCCCCAGAGCTTGGAGAGGCCGTTGGTCGTGACCCCGCTGTCGCCCAGCTCGAAGGCCGCCTTGGGCGGGCGGCCATGCGCCATCTCCCTATAGACCTCGTCCACCAGGACCAGGGCTCCCTTGGCCTCAGACCTCTCCAGCAGGTCGGACATCGCCTCGTCGCCGATGGCCTTCGCGCTGGGATTGTGCAGGTTGGTGAGCGCCACCACCTTCGCGCCCCTCCCCAGGGCGGACTGATAGGAACCCGTGTCCACGGCATAGCCCGTCTCGCCTTTCCTCACCACCTGGACGGTCGATTCGAACAGGGCGTTGGCGCAGGCCCTGATGGGCGCGTATGTGGGCGTCTCGCAGGCGGCCACGTCCCTGCGTTGTAGGCATGACTGGAAGAAGGTGAAGTTGGCGCTCTGCGCGCCGCAGGTGAGAGCGATCCTCTCCCGCTTGACCTTGTAAGCGGAGGAGATGGCCTTGTACAGCTTGTCCTCGACCTCGAACTCGTTCAGGAAGGCCTCGCCGCCGACGCATGGGTCGAAGCCGTCGCGCATGGGGTTGGGAGCCCCTGAATGGTCGAGGTCGATCCTGGCACCCAGGCATCGGATGAGCCAATCCTCGAGCAGGAAGGGTTCGAAGTTCATTCTTCCTTGGCCTTCAGGCACTTGTCCGCAAGCCGGTACTCGCCGTCCCAGTAGAGC
>DATIXC010000171.1:0-5070 GCA_035518995.1 Methanomassiliicoccales archaeon
GAGCGCGCCCTTCCTATCTATGACTATTTGGAACTCGTTCCCCAGCTCGGGATTGGTCAGGAGCGAGTATTCGACCTGCGAGGGGAACACGTTAATTCCGCGGATGATGAGCATGTCGTCCACCCTCCCGGTAATGCGGGACAAGCGAGGATGCGTCCGGCCACAGCTGCACTTGTCCTCGTGCATGATGCTGATGTCGCCGATGCGGTAGCGGATGAGGGGGAACGCCTCCTTGGTGAGCATGGTGATGACCATCTCGCCCCTCTCGCCGGGACCGACCGGCTCATGGGTCTTAGGGTCGAGGATCTCGAGCATGGTGAGATCGCTCCAGAAGTGGATTCCCTGCTGGTCGGCGCACTCGGAGAACAACGGCCCTGCCAGCTCGCTCGCCCCGTAGCAGTTGATGCCCTTCACTCCCAGCCAATCCTGGATGCGGTCCCTCATCCCGTCCGACCAGGGCTCAGCGCCCAAGAGCCCGACCCTGAGCTTGGTGTCGTTCTTGATGCTTATGCCCATCTTCTCCGCCACCTCCCCGACGTAGATCATGTACGACGGGGTGGCGGCCATGGCCGTGACCCCCAGGTCCTGGATCAGCTGGATCTGCCTCTCGGTGTTCCCGGTGCTGGCTGGCACGACCGCCGCTCCTATCTTTTCCGCGGCGTAATGGAACCCGAGCCCCCCTGTGAAAAGACCGTACGTGTTCGACACTTGAATCACGTCTTCGGCCCCGAGGCCGATGGACGTCAGCGCCCTGGCCAAAGACTCGGACCAGGATTCGATGTCATTCCTGGTGTAACCGACGATCGTCGCCTTGCCGGTCGTGCCCGAGGAGGCGTGATAGCGGACGATCTCCCTTCTCGAGGCTACGAAGAGCTTGTCTGGATAATAGTCCCTAAGGTCCTTCTTGTGCATGAAGGGGAGCTTGACCGCGTCCTCCAAGGTTCGGACAGCGTCTGGGGTCACCCCCTGCTGCTGCATCTTTTGCCTGTAGAACGGCGAATTGTCATAGAGGCGGCGCACCAAGGCCTTGAGATTCTTCAGCTGCAAGGCCTTCAATTCCGCGATGGGCATAGTCTCGATCTCAGGGTTCCAGTACGCCAAATCTCCCTGCCTCCTCGAGCGGATGGGTGTGCAGGTTGATAGCATGTAGCATATTTTAGAATTCCCGCGCCCTCCTCACGGAAACGACAAGACCAATGACCGCGATACGAGTGCGTATGCCAGAGCTTCCGGAGGCCGAGATGGTCCGACGCTATGTCGAGGGTCGGTGCCTCGGCCGGACGATTACGAGAGTACAGGTTCTCGATGGGTCAATCATCGATGGCATCCCGCCCGACCGGTTCGCTCGATCCGTCCATGGTAAGATGTTAAGAAGGGCTCGGAGACACGGGAAGCAGCTCTTCATAGACCTGGGCGATATGTTCATGGCCGTTCACCTGGGAATGACGGGCGACCTATTGCTGCTCGAGAGGGGGGAGAGGCTCCCTCCGCATGCGCGAGTCATTTTCTCTCTGGATGACAAAACCAGACTGGTCTACGATGATCCGCGCAAGTTCGGCGCAGTCGGCGTCGCGTCGTCCATCGATGAGTTCGTCCAGGAGCATCGGCTCGGTCCCGACGCTTTGAAGGTGCCAAGGAAGGAATTCGTGGAGAGATCGCAGCGTTCCCGCAGGTCGATTAAGGCTGTATTGTTGGACCAGCATGTCGTTGCTGGCGTCGGCAACCTCTACGCGGACGAGTCGCTGTTCCAATCCAAATTGCATCCGCTCACGCCTTCGGCAAAGCTCTCGGAAGAGGAGCTTGGCAGGCTTTGGTCAGAAATCCGTCGAGTGCTGAGGGCGTCCATCAAGTCTTCTACGGATTTCCAAAAGCTTCCAGAGGATTTCCTGTTGCGCTCGAGGTCGGCAGGAAGCCGGTGCCCTCGAGGCAATGGCATGCTGGAATACATTAGAGTCGCAGGGAGAACGACCATCTTCTGCCCTGTTTGCCAGACGCATAAGTAATGTGCCGGCGCTTCCATACGATGGTATTAGAAGGAGGGCGCCTCATCCCCTTGCCGACATGTCGAGGCACCTCGATACCACCGACATCATCCTGGTGCAGATGATGCTCTCCGATTCTCGGGCACCGTCCCCTAAGATCGCCAAGTTCCTGGAGATCTCCCCAGAAGAGGTCGACCGCCGGCTGGCCTCATTAGTGGAGATCGGCGTGCTCAGATCATTCGTCACGCGTTACAGCCCATCGTACCTTAAGTCGGTCGGGGTGCTCGTTTACGGACGAGCGGAGACCACGACCTTCGAGGACGCATTAGCCAAGCTTCAAAGAAACGATTCGACCTCCTGGGTTGGATTGGGCAGCGGGGGAAGGCTATACGCTGGCGCAACCCTACGGAAGCTGTCACAGCTCGATTCCTATGTCTCTTTCCTGAAGGAGGAAACCGGTATGCAGGAGCCGGTCTTCGGGATACGGTCAGCCCCCCCTGATTTCTCGCAGCCCCCTATGCCCTTGAACGACCTTGACCGAAAGATAGTGAGAAGCATCCAATTCGATCCGCGGAAGAGCGCCTTCGAGATCGGTCGAGATTTGGGGGAGTCAAGCGAAGCGGTCGAGGCGCGACTAGCGAAGATCGCGGAGGAGAAGGTTCTGGACTTCTCTGCGGTGCTGGCACCCGATGCCTGCCCCGACATCCTATGCATGTTCCATCTATTCCGCCGCGGGCACCAGGAGCTTCGCGAGTTCATGCGCAACAAGCTCAACCAGCACTCGCCCCGAATATTGTTCTTCAACACCTACCGCAACCTGCCCGACCTGGTGATGGCCATGGTTTGGGCGAGCGACATGGCTGAGGTGCGCGAGATAAAAGCGTCCTTGGAGGAAAGCCAGGTCATCGAGAGGGTCGAAGCCAACGTGATCCTCGCCTCTCGGGCCGTGCCTAGCTGGGCCGATGCTCTCATCAGCGATATGAACAATCCCGAGCTGGTCTAGAATCAGAATTTTCTGAATTTACAGAATTTCGAATATCACGATGGAATGAGAGCAGTCGTCGCCAATTCTTATCTACCTCGATAGCGAATGCCATGGCGTGCCTCCGAGGTCCAATGATTACCTGAACTCATTCACCAAGGTAATCATCTGGATATTGGTCGTCCTCCTATGCCTTCTCGCGCTGCTGGCAATAATTGGAACAATCGGCGACCTTTGGGATGCGCTGAAAGACCCGAGCCAGATAAGGGACATCAGGGAATCGGTCCTCGATTTCATTGGCCAGATCCTTCTGGTGGTGGTCATCCTCGAGCTTGTCGACACCATAATGGTCTACGCCAAGGAGCATATCATTCGGGTTGGCTCGGTCATACTGGTGGCGATCACCGCCGTTTCCCGGGAGCTGATAATCTTCGATTACCACAACGGCAGCTACCTGATGCTCTTCGGCATAAGCGCAGCGATAATCTCCTTGGCCGCTATCTTCTGGGTGGTGAGCCATCTATATAGCGATGCCAAGAACAGGAGCGAGGCCAAGGATGGAGTGTGAGCACGAATCATTTCTGCATCATGCGCTCGAAATTCCCGCTGAAGAGGCGCTCCTTCATCTCGTCGCTCCCCCAAGGCTGGGCTTTGATAAGCTCGATAAAGTAGGGCTGAGAGAAGGCCAGTTCGAACAAGGGCCAATCCGTGCCGAAGAATATGCGGTCCGGGATGCGCTCCGCAGCCTCCTTAAGCCTGGAGACCACCATGTCCGGGTTAGAGGGTAGCCAGCCTTGGAGAGCGGAGCAGTCGGTGTAGGCGTTGGGATAATTGGCGAGGATGGGGAACATCTCCTCTCTGAACTTGCCTCCCATGTGAGCGATAACAAGTTTCAACCGGTCATGCTTGTCCAAGACCTTGGTGTAGTATGAAGGGCGGGACAGCTCCTCGTTCAAAGGTCCCCACACCGCTCCAGAATGTGTGACCACCACCATCCCCAGGTCATCAAGGAGGTCCCAGAAGGGCTCCAATCTCTCCTCATCCGGATGCCAGCCCGTGGGCGGATAGACCTTGACGCCCTTAGCGTCGCTCTTCTTGACATACTTATTCACTAGGCGGATCGCTGCCTCTCCCCTCTGGGGGTCCACCCCTATGAAGGGCAATAGCTTCTCAGGGTATGGGGCGCAGGTCTCGAATATCCAATCGTTGAATTCCTCCACTCCCTGCTTCACCGGACCGACCATCCCGAAATCCAGGGGAAGAATCACCGCCTTGTCTATCTTGGCGACGCCCATGTTCTGGACCAGCTCCTTTTCATCGGTCTCCGAGGTCAACCAATCCTTTTCACCCTCGCCCCCTTGAAAGTAGAGTTTGTCCAGGAGGACTAGGGGCTCGAGGTATGCGTCAATGATGACGTCTGGATACATCGTACGCTTCCATATATGGACGTGGGTGTCGATTATCATGGGGCCACACCGAATCCTTGTGTCGACCATATAGAGGTTGGCAGAGAGCATTCGGAAGCGCGTCGATCCCGACCATGGTCTATAGCCTAGAACGAAATTTATATCGAGAGATGGCCATCAGTGGAATCGGTGGGGTCATGTGAACTCATCATCCAAGCCTGGTGCAAGGGGTGAAAGCCCATCTCCACCATTTAGGATGGCCATCATCGTGATCGTGATGGCAATCCTGATCTCGGCCCTAGCTGGGGCGTTCATCCAGGTCACGGAAGCCCCTATCCTCACTCAACCCATAGCGCCCCATAAGGGGACCGGTGTCGATCCATATCTCAAACAGCCCCAAGTCGTGTACCAAGACCCGAATGAGCTGGACCTGCAAAAGGAGAACTTGGGCGATGAGGCCTTATTCGTGGTTTCGACCTCTACGAATCTTGCTTATCTAAGAACCTCAGCTTATGATACATATTCACAAGGAATATGGAGCACGGAATCCATCTACTCGGATTACAATGGAACCGACATAAAATTGGATCCGGTATCCTCGAATCGCACCGTCCAAACCGCACAAATAATTCCGATTGGCAAATTGTACGGAGGGTTGCCCGTCGCCAAAGACACATTCCGAGTGCAGACGAGCAACCTT
>DATIXC010000172.1:0-3134 GCA_035518995.1 Methanomassiliicoccales archaeon
AGGCCACCCCGGTGGTCATCAGGATGAACACCGCCCCGATCGGCACCGCCCGGTTCAGCGACTTGTTGTCCTTGGCGGTCATGAACCTTACCACCAGCTGAGGCTGCGCCAGGACGCCGATCCCGACCCCCATAATGATGGTCGTGACCATGGTGTACCAGATTGAGGAGCCGAGCGCCGGGAACGAAGTCCAGCCCTCCCAACCTTTCGTGGTCAGGTCTGCAAGATATACCCCGGAGGGGGAACCTGGAGGGACCTGGCCGGGAAGGTTAGAGAGGTCCTGGAAGGAATTGGTCACGCCTCCCAGCAGGACGAATGTGAGGATCAATATCGCCGTCATCCCGAATAACATGATCGCGCCTTGGAAGGCATCGGTGTACATCACGGCCAGCAGGCCGCCGAAGAGGACGTATGCGGCGGTGATGATCGCGAAGGCGATGAGCGCCGTGTTATAGTCTATGCCTAGCGTGGTCTCGATGAACCTCGACCCTCCGATGAGCACGCCCGAGGCGTAGAGCGGCATCATGACGACGATAATCAAGGCCGCGGCCACCTGCAGGAAGGATGACCTGAAAACCTTTCCTATGAGGTCGGGGAAGGTCATGGCCTTGAACTTCTGGCCGAGCTTCCTGGTCGGCTTTCCGAAAATTATGAAGGCTATCAGTATGCCGACGGCGATGTTCAGGAACACCAGCCACATCAAGCCAAGGCCCCAATTGGCGGCGACCCCTCCGAAGCCGACGATGGCCGCGGTGCTGATGAAGGTTGACCCATAGGACAGCCCAATGATCCACGGATTCACCTTCCTCCCGGCGAGCAGGAAGTCCTCGCCCCTCTTGGTCTTCTTCCATCCGAAGTAGGCTAGGAAGAGGGTTATGGTGACGTAGACTGCCGTGGCGCTCCAGAACAGGACAGCATCGACCATCTAATCATCCCGGTTCCAGTACAGCCAACCGTAGATCACGCCGAATATAGTCGAGCCAATTGCCAAAGCATAGCCGCCCAATATCCATGGGTCGTATATTCCCAGCATCGAATCCCCTCAAGGCAGCGCTCGCAGTCACTAGCACTCAAATTCCGAAGCACCTGGTTCCTCCGGAGCGCTACCCAATGGCATGGCGCATGGCCTTGGCCGATATATAAAGCTACATGCTAGTACGCAGCACGCTAGCAGTTGTCCTTAGGAATGCGCCTTCTAGATCTTCCTTTTGTCCACGACCCTCTTGGCCTTGCTCTCAAAACGCGGCAGCGTGCCGGGCTCGACCAGCTCGATCTCAGCGCTGATCATCAGGGTGTTCTTCAGCCTCTCCTGGATCTTCGTCTTCAGGGATTCCAGCTTGGCCACGTTGTCCTGGAAGGCCTCGGGCTTGAGCTCGACCCTCACCAGCATGTCGTCGAGCGCCCCTTTCCTCTCCAGCACGATCTGGAACTCGTTGCCCAGCTCTGGGTTTGTCATGAGCACGTACTCCACTTGGGAAGGGAACACGTTGATCCCGCGGACGATGAGCATGTCGTCCACCCTCCCAGTGATTCGACCTAGCCGGGGATGCGAGCGACCGCAGCCGCACTCCTCCCACTCGACGGTGGCGATATCCCCGGTCCGATAACGGATGATGGGGACGGCCTCCTTCAGCAGCATGGTCACGACCAGTTCCCCCTTCTCGCCGGGGCCGAGCGCCTCCCCCGTGTCGGGGTCGACGACCTCCAGCAGTGTCTGGTCGCCCCAGACGTGCATCCCCCTCTGCTCCACGCACTCGCACCACAAGGGCCCGGAGAGCTCGCTCGTCCCGTAGATGTTGATGGCCTTCACTCCGAGCCAGTCCTCCATGCGCGTCCTCATCCCGTCCGACCATGGTTCGGCGCCGAGGATCCCGATGCGCAGGTTGGTGCCGTTCTTGATGTCCAGGCCGATCTTCTGTGAGACCTCGCCCAGGTGCATGAGGTAGGAGGGCGTGCAAGCAATGGCCGTGACCCCCAGGCGCTTGATCATGTCCAGCTGCCTTTCGGAGTTCCCCGTGCTCGCCGGGACCACGGTGCAGCCCAGCCTTTCCGCCCCGTAATGGAGCCCGAGGCCCCCGGTGAATAGCCCGTAGGTGTACGCCACCTGCAAGATATCATCAGGGCCGACCCCGGCCGAGGCTATGCCACGCGCCACCGATTCCGTCCAAGTGTCCACGTCCTTCTGGGTGTAGCCCACGATCGTGGGCCGACCTGTGGTCCCGGAGGACGCATGGTACCTGACCAGCTCCCGGTTCGACGCCATGAATAGCTGGCGCGGTTCCAGTTCCCTCAGGTCCCGCTTCTGCATGAAGGGCAGCTTGATTGTGTCATCGACTGTCCTAATTTGATCCGGATGCGCCTTCGCGGCGTCCATCCTCTCTCGGTAGAACGGCGAGTAGTCATACAACCGGTGCACCAGAGCCTTCAGAAGCTTAAGCTGTAGTCTGTCCAGCTCCTCCTTGGGCATGAATTCCATCTTGGGGTTCCAGGCGCTCATTGGGTTAACCTCGCAGACATCGATCGCCTCGAGCTCACCTGAAGTGCGATACGTCGTAGAGCGTCCGCCCGCTGCCCATGATCACATCGATTGCCTTGTCGAAGTCCTCCACCTTTAGGATGAGGACCGCTGCGGGCGAGTTGCGGTAGCCGTACGCGTACTCGATGTTGATGCCGGCGTCCTTGAGCAGCACCGTCAGGTCGTATAGGCCGCCCGGCTTGTCCTCCATCTTGACCGCGAGCACGTCAGTGAATTTGACCACATGGCCCTGGGATGAGAGCTTATCGTAGGCCTTCTCCGGCTTGTCGACCAGCATGCGCACCACCCCATAGCCCGAGCCCTCGGCGATGGTGAACCCAAGGATGTTCACCTGCACCTCCTTCATGTCCCGGGCAAGGTCCATCAGCCTTCCAGGTCTGTTCTCCGAAAAGATCGACAACTGCTTGATGCGGTATTTCTCCAGATCCTGCTTCATCAGTACGCCCTCCTGTCCACGACCCTCTTGGCCTTACCTTCGAACCTCGGCAGGCTGCCCGGCTCGACCAGCTCGATCTCCGCCCCGACGTTCAGAAGGTTCTTGAGCTTGCCTTCCACCCTCTCCCTGAGCGCGTTCAATTGATTGATGTTGTCGGTGAAG
>DATIXC010000173.1:0-6093 GCA_035518995.1 Methanomassiliicoccales archaeon
CATTCCGTCCCGGCGATGCCCGATAAGGCCCATTGCATGTTCGAATGGGTTTACTTCGCCAGGCCCGATTCCGTGATCGACGGCCTGGAGGTCTACGAGGCCAGGAAGAGGCTGGGCCGGATACTGGCGGAGGAGCAGCCCGTGGAGGGGGACGTGATCGTGCCGGTGCCCGACTCGGGGAGGGCGCACGCCATGGGCTTCGCCGAGGTGTCCGGGATACCCTATGAGGAGGGGTTCATGAAGAACAGGTACGTGGAGCGCACCTTCATCATGCCGGAGCAGAACGCCCGGGACGAGGGCGTGGCGCTCAAGCTCAACCCGATGAGGTCGACCATCGCCGGCAAGAGGGTGGTCCTGGTGGACGATTCCATCGTGCGCGGCACAACCATGAGGAGGATCGTGCAGATGACCAGGAGGGCCGGGGCGAAGGAGGTCCATGTCCGCATCGGTTGCCCTCCCATTCGCGCTCCCTGCTACTACGGAATAGACATGAAGACCAGGGAGCAGTTCGCCGCCACCAACCGCACCATCCCGGAGATTGCCAAGTTGATAACCGCCGATTCGGTCGGCTACACGTCGCTCCAAGGCCTGGTGAAGGCGCTGGGCATGCCCGAGTCGGAGCTGTGCATGGCCTGCCTCACCGGCGAATATCCCACGAACGTCCCCGGGGAGAAGACCAGGTTCCAGCAGAGGCTGGACGTTTGAGACCCAACGTTGGCGGCGCGGACCGAAAAGGCTAACTAGAACAATCACTTTTGCGATGCTCACGGGCCGGTAGATCAGCTGGAAGATCGCTATCTTGGCATGGTAGAGGCCGCGAGTTCAAATCTCGCCCGGTCCACCTCTTCTCTCTCCATGCAGGAATCAGATCTCGACGAAGACGCCGTCCCCTTCCGTGGTGACGGGATAGGCCTTGAGGTTGTACGCCTTGCCAAAAGGTACCCAGGGCCCCTTCAGGACCTTCCCGGTGGCCAGGTCGTACTCCGACCCATGCCTCGGGCATTTCACCGTCATGCCTATCAGCTTCCCCTCCCACAGGTGGCCACCCTGGTGCGTGCAGATGCCATCGATGGCGTACAGCTTGCCGCCCACATTGGCCAAGATCAACTTCTTGCCTTGGGCGTCGACTCCAATCATCTTCTCGGGGGGCACCTGTGCCAGCTTGGCGACCTCGACCTTCGTCATGGGATCACTCTATCCATCACCCGAGCTACGCATATTTCTCGCTGTCGGTCCGCCAAGTTAGTTATCGGGCATCGCCATTCTTAGCTCCGGTCATGATCATCGACGGCCACACCCACGTATGGCGCAGGAAGATGCTCCCCGGCTCGCTCCTCCGAGCGTATCTCGAGCCGCTGCTCGCCCTCGACGGGATCGCCTTCGACATGAAGATTGACCGAGAGGAGGACTGGCCCATGTCCCAGGTCGACACGGAATGGCTGTTGCGCTCCATGGACGACGCCGGCGTGGATAGGTCGGTGGTTCTCCCGCTCGACTTCGGTATGGTGGAGGAGCCAGAGGTGGGCGTGGAGGCCTACAACGACTGGGTGTTCGGGTCCTGCAAGTCCTTGGAGGGGAGATTGATCCCATTCATCGGCGTCGACCCGACGCGCGGCAGGCAGGCGGAGGAGCTGGTGCGCAAGTACGTCAAGCATTGTGACGCCAAGGGGGTAAAGGTCTACCCGCCCACCGGCTATTTCCCCTACGAGGAGAAGGTCCGCCGTTTCTGGAAGCTGATCGAGGACGATGGCCTGATAGTGGTAACGCACGCTGGCGCCTCATGGGGGCCGCTAGACGAGCAGTACTCCCACCCCAAGCACTTCGCTCCCGTCCTCGAGAGGCATCCGGAGATGAGGCTGGTGATAGCTCACCTTGGAGGGAAGTTCAGGCAGGAGACCTACGAGTTGGCCAAGCGCTTCCCCAACGTCTACACCGACTGCTCCGCCCTGCAGGGCTGGCTGCCATCTGAGCCGGACGTCTGCAAGTCCAGACTACAAGAGGCGGTGTCCAACATGCCCGGCCGCGTCATCTTCGGGTCGGACTGGCCCTTGTTCGACATGGCCTACCCCTACACCTTCTGGGCGCGCTTCGTCAGGGAGGAGAAGTGGGCGAGCGAGAGCATGAGGGAGCAAGTGCTCGGGGGTACGATGGCCAAGCTCCTCCGGACCTGAGCCCTAGCCCTCGAACGGCCTTCCCCAGCCCCCCTCGAAGAAGTTCTCGCCGACGGGCTTCCTGTCGGGGCGGGCGATCTCTATGGCCTTCTGCTTCTCGGACAGGAGGGAGGCGTCGCCCTCCGAATAACCGATTATCACCATGGCAATGGCCACGTATTCCTCCGGGATGCCAAGCTCCCTCTTCAGGACCAAGGGGTCGTAGCCGGCTATGGGGTGAGCGATCAACCCGAGGTCGATGGCCCTTACCAGCATCTGGCCCACCGCCAGCCCGCAGCTGAACAGGTAGTAGTCCCTCCGGTCGGAAAGGCCGTGGCAGTCATCCTCCAGCTTCGCGGCGATCACGAAGATGACGGGGGCCCGGGTCCCCCAAACGTTCCCTTTCGAGAGCGCGGACCTCGCCTTGGCCAGGGCCTCGGGCGTCCTGCAGATGACCACCCTCCAGGGCTGGTTATTGTTGCAGGACGCCGACAGGCGCATCGCCTCCACGAGGCCAGCCACCTTCTCCGGCTCTACGGCCTTTGGCCCTAACGACCTCTTGGCCCTCCTCGCGAGGATAGCATCGTGGACTTCCATTGATCGCACCATGACACAATGCGCGGTCGGTCGGATAATTCATTTTCGGTGGCTGCCGTTCGCAAGGAATGTCTGGCTCGCGCCATCCTAATATAGTTTCACGAATTATCCACAATCGTGCTGGAATTCCTTACCGAATCGCCGATGCCGGAGCTACTGCTACTGCTAGGAGGCCTCCTTGCAATCACCATCGCTCTGATCGGGAACAGCCAAAGGACCGTCGTCGACAACATCGCGAGGGTGCTCGGCCTGTTCGTTGGCGGCCTCCTGATGCTGATGTCGGGCTTGATGCTGTACGATGGGGTCGGGGCGACCTCCACCTGGCTGATCGGGTTCCTCTTGGGCATAGGCCTGTTCTTCAAGATCTTCCGGAAGGTCCCCGTGGCCGCCATGCTGGCGCTCATGCTCGGGGCCGTGGTCGGGTTCGTCCTCTACGACTCGGGCTTCGACGCCACCGTCGTCGGCATCGCGGTGCTGGTGGTGATAGTCCTGGTCTACGTCCTCACGAGGTTCGTGGAGTTCATCGCCGACCTGGTGGGGAGGATACTCGGGCTCAGGCCGGTGCTCTTCGTGCTCGGGATCCTAGGCTTGATCGAGGCGGGGCTGCTGTTCATGAACAGCTCCATCTCGGTGTACACTGGAATCTGATCCGACCGGGAAATGGGAAGGCACCAGGAGCGCAAAGTATTAAACAAGAGACCAGCATGGCTTGCCCTGCGGGCTCGTAGCTTAGACTGGATATAGCGCTGGCCTTCTAACTCCGCCCTCCAAGGCTGAGCGGGGAAAGCCAGAGGTCCCGGGTTCGAAACCCTTCCACCAGGGCGAACATCCCGGCGGGCCCGCCTCCCACTGAAGCAAAGGCTTTTAAACGCCTACGAAATCTCGGCACAACACACGAGGAGACTAACCGGATGAAGAGAAGCTCACGCGCCTGGAAGAAGAGGGGCAAGCAGCGCTGGAAGTGGCGCAAGAAGAAGATGCGCCGGCGCAAGCGTGCTCAGAAGATGCGCAAGCGATGAGGCTCACCACTGGGGGTATGGGGTAATTCGGCATCCTCGCGGGCTCCAGTTAATCGGGAATGATCGCGAACGGGTTTGCTGACCGGTGATGACTAACTGGAGCGGTGACCCGTTTAATTCGCGTGGGGTAGCTCCCCACGTGGTGGAAACCCGCTGATCTGGGTTCAAATCCCAGTGCCCCCACTTTCTATTACTGGCTCGGGTCCGATTTAGCCCACTTTCGGGCAAATCGCACCTTTTTCGATACCTGGCGTATTTCTGCATCGCATCGCTCATGTCGTCATGATCTAGTCCGAGGTAACGGATGGTCGTCCTCGTGTCGGAGTGCCCGAAGGTCCTCGCGATGACCACGACGGCACTTCGGCCCGGAACATCATCCGGCGCAGGTCCTCCTCAGGTCATGGTTCGAGACTTTTAGCACTGCCATTCTCTCCTAAGGCCATTCTTGGCTTCTTTTCTCAGGAAGGATTTATCAACCGTCTTGATTCGCCACACTTGGAGCTCTTTCTTTCTTGGCGGTTGCTGCCATGCTCTATCAGATATTCAAGGAAAGAAGACCCAGCGCAGCGTGTTGATTATAGTCCGAACCTCACAGCATCCTATAAAAGAAAATGTAAAGGGGTTCAGCTCAATGAACGCCCGATATTGCGTTTATTGACTTTGAACCGCGAATTGCTGGATAGTGGCAATGGCGAGTCCGTACAGACCGACCAACCCTTGGCTTTGCGCTTTCTCGTCAAGAGAGTATTGGATTCCGAGGCGAAGCGACCTACTTCTTCTCGTCATGGAAGAATCCGTAGTACACAACGGCTTCGTCGCCCACGACCCATCCATCGTGTCCAGGCGGGATGTCCCAAACGTCTCCGGGCCCGTAGTCGATCTCTTGCCCATCGTCGTGTTTCACATGCATTCTACCTGTGAGCTGCACGCCGAAATGATGTATCTGGCATGACTTCGTTCCGACAAGCGGTCGTACATCCTTAGACCATTGCCATCCTGGCTCAAAGACCTGCTTGACAATCGTCCTGCCTCCAATCGTAATCCTCTCGACTCTCGTGTGGGGTGGAGTCATGACCTCGTCCGGTTTCGAGAAGTTCTTCTTATGCATCGTCATAGGAAACCCCCACTACCTCGGAGTAAGGGGCTAATAAAGTATCCGATGGGTCTAGATCCTCCCTATCATGCTCCGTTGAGAAAGAAGGGGAAGTGGTTCAAAATATACAACCTGAACTCACGGCATCTCTCTTACATTATAACCTGAACAAATGCACGTTCTCTGTCTTATTAACGATCATCTTGGGTTCCTTGCGGGATGTCATCGCCTTGTCGAGTCCGGCGAACATTTCCACGGCCATTGGCCTGTCGCTGTAAACAATCTTCAAAGCGCCCGAGGGGCAATTCTCGACACAGGCCATGCACCTTATGCACAAATCATCTTCCCTTTTCATTGTATCTTCGTCGATAGCTCCTACTGCTCGCTATTTATGCTTGATGACCTCAAATAGTTGGACCAATGGGATTGACGAGCGCAATTTCCTGCATTTGATCGTGTGGCTATGGATGCGAGAATCTGGGGGGCATTATCTGGCCGCTCAGAAACACCTGATAGACCCAGTCTCCATTGACATCGCCCTCCACATGGATATGCTTCCTGTAGGAATACAGCGATTCGCCAGGCGCGACGTCCTTGAATATCTGCGCTCCAGCCCAGGTGTACCTGCCTGAGATGACCTTGTAGACGACCGTGACGTTCCCGATCGCGGAGCCTGTGTTGTTCACCTTGAAGTACACAGTGACATTGAAGCCTTCCGCTGTCGTGGAGTTCGGCTCAACGGCTATGTTGTGGTAGACTATGGCGAAGGTGGTCTTGGGTGTGCCACCGCCTGAACCCTGGAGAACGATGGCCAGCAAGACGATGACAATGACGACGACGATGCCGACGGTCAAGAGCGTCCTGGACTTGCGCTTCGGTTTCTTGCCCCCGCTAGAGGCTGTCTCCGGAGCTTTTTCCGGATTGGTGCTCGCCACTTCTTCCACCCTTCCTTGATTGCCTTCGCCTTTCTTAAATGATGCTCAATTGATTATAAGGAACGCCGCGGCATATCAACGGTCCTTAAGGGCTTAGTACCTTGCACTAGAAACTTCGTGAATCACTCTCAATAACAAAGCGATTCAAGATCGTCACAGGCGCCTTGAAGCAAAGACCAGTCAAAGCGTTTTTCAAAAGGTATTTTAAACCCTTACCCTATTGATGGGTCCGGGGAGTCCCCGTGGACCTTCTCCAACTTCCCCACCATTTACGAGTTTTACGGGGGCTCCTCGCCTTT
>DATIXC010000174.1:0-3519 GCA_035518995.1 Methanomassiliicoccales archaeon
GACTGCGTCGTGTACATGGGCGCCGAGGACATCCGTCGCCAGGCGCCGAACGTGCTACGGATGCGCGCGCTCGGCACCGAGGTTCGCGAGGTCACCTCTGGAAGTGCCACGCTCAAGGACGCCATCAACGAGGCCATGCGCGACTGGGCCGCCTCCGTGCGCAGCACCTTCTACCTCTTCGGGACCGCGGCCGGGCCACACCCCTATCCGACCATGGTCCGCGACTTCCAGAGCATAATCGGACGTGAGATCAAGGAGCAGATCATGGCCCAGGAGGGCCGGTCGCCGGACCTGCTGGTGGCTTGCGTGGGGGGCGGGAGCAACGCAATCGGCACCTTCCACCCCTTCATAGATGAGGAGGGAGTGGGGCTGCTCGGGGCCGAGGCCGCCGGATGCGGGCTGGGCAGCGGGAGGCATTCCGCCACGCTCTGTGAGGGCGAGCCGGGCGTCCTGCACGGCGCCAAGTCCTACCTCTTGCAGGACGAGCACGGCATGGTGAGGGAGACGCACTCCATCGCCGCCGGCCTCGATTATCCAGGCGTGGGGCCCCAGCACTCCTTCCTGAAGGACCTGGGGAGGGCGGAGTACGTCGGGGTCACGGACGAGGAGGCGCTCGGGGCGTTCAATGTCCTCTCCAGGACGGAGGGGATAATCCCAGCGCTGGAGTCGGCGCACGCCGTGCACGCGGGCATGGCCAGAGCGATGAGGATGCGCAAGGACCAGGTGGTGGTGATTACCGTCTCCGGGCGCGGGGACAAGGACCTGGAAACTATCGTGGCCAGGATGGTTGGATGAGATGAGCGTGATAAGGAGCGCGATCGAGCGTGAGAGGCGGGGGGGCAAGGGGGCGCTCATATGCTACCTGACGGCTGGATACCCGAGCCCTGGCTCTTTCAAGGGCTACTTCGACGCTTATGCGGACGGAGGCGCGGACATCATCGAGATCGGGGTGCCCTTCTCCGACCCAGTCGCCGACGGACCGACCATCCAGGCCACGACCCAGAGGGCGATTGAGATGGGCGTGACACCGATCAAGGTCCTCGACCTTGTAAAGGAGGCGAGGAAGGGAAGAGATGTCCCGGTGGTCCTCATGGGCTACTATAACCCCATCTTCAGGATGGGGGAGGAGGAGTTCGTCCGCCGGGCGGTCGAAGCCCGCGTGGACGGCCTCATCGTTGCGGACCTGCCCTGCGAGGAGTCGAGCGGCCTGAGGAGGGCCTGCTGTCGGAGTTCCTTGGACCTGATACAGTTGATCGCGCCCACCACCAGCGACGCCAGGATGCGGCGGATATGCTCCGCTTCGAGCGGTTACGTCTACCTTGTGGGGGCGCTGGGGACGACGGGCTCGAGACCCTCCCTGGAGAGGGAGCTTCCGGATTTGGTGCGCAGGGCGAAGGCGGCCTCGGGGAGAACGCCTCTGGCGGTGGGGTTCGGGGTGAGCAGGAAGGAGCACGTGCGGCAGATCGTCGCTCTCGGCGCCGACGGCGTCATCGTCGGCAGCGCCATATTGTCCAGGATGATGGAGGGGGCTGGAGAGGACGACGTCAGGGATTTCATCGCAGAGCTGAAGGAAGGATGCGGCCGGGCGCCTTCGTGATGAAGCCTGGACGTCTTCTTCAGTTCCTGGCTAGCCGATGGTCTGCAGCGGGGCCTTTAACCCGAAGTCGTCCCCCAGCTTGGCCAGCTTGGACTTGACCAACGGCACGAGCGCATCGTCGACCAGGATGACGAAGTCCCTGCCCATGGACACCTCCCTGGCGCAGTGCTGCAGGGCGTTGAAGCCGTAGTCGACCCTCATGCCGTTGTCGTGCGCCCATTTCCTGGCCATGGTCCCGTACACGCCGATGGCCAGCGCCCCGGCCGTTCCCTCCGGCGACGGGGGCATCCGGGGGTGCTGGTACGGCTGCACGATGACCTTAACCAGGTTCACCGTCCCCACCTTTTTCGAGGCATCGGGGAAGACCTTGTGCATCATCTCCTCGGTGGTGTGAGGGTAGGGGGCCTCGGGGTCGCCCCGGATGTTGCGCAGCCTCACGTTCATGTCGAAGAGCATCGGCCTGGTCAGGTCGAGGGAGCGCACCCGGTCGTGGTCCTCGAAGAACCCTTCGGCCTGACCAGAGTACACCAGGCGACCACGATGCAGGACCCTTAGCTCGTCCGCCCATTCGTAGGAGGTCTCGACGTCGTGGGTGGACATGATCACGGTGAGGCCCTTCTGGTTGAGCTCCTCCGCCAGCTCCAGCAGCTCGTGCACCATCCTCGAGTCCAGGCCGGCGGTCGGCTCGTCCATCATCAGCACCTGGGGCTTCATGG
The DNA here is from genome assembly GCA_035518995.1 of Methanomassiliicoccales archaeon. GTDB lineage: Archaea > Thermoplasmatota > Thermoplasmata > Methanomassiliicoccales > UBA472 > JAJRAN01. The sequence goes on from DATIXC010000174.1 coordinate 2,314, forward strand.
CCAGGGCGCCGGCGAGCGCCACCCTCTTCCTCTGCCCGAAGGACAGCTGCTGCGTCGGCCTCTCCCGGATGCCCTCCAGGTCGACCAGGAACAGGGCCTCGTCCACCCTCCGCTCCACCTCCGCCTTTTCCAGTCTCAGGTTCATCGGGCCGAAGGCCACGTCCTCCTCGACCGTGGTCGAGAATATCTGATCGTCAGGGTTCTGCATCACCACCGAAATCTTGGACCGGAGGTCGGTGAGGGAGCTCGCGCCATATTCCACCACCCTCCCATCGTAGAGGACCTCTCCGGACCTCGGCCTGAGGACGCCGTTGAAATGCAGGAAGAGGGTGGACTTCCCCGAGCCGTTGGCGCCCAGCACCACCACTTTCTTCCCTGCGGGGATGGTCATGCTGACGTCCTCCAGGGCGAGGGAGCTCCGAGAATAGGCGTAGGTGAGGTGACGCGTCTCCAGGATGGGCTCGGGCATCTGGTCACATCCCCAGCAGTGCCGGATTGGCGATCAGGTAGTTCATTGCGAGCAGGGAGCCGAAGACGAACAAGGGCAAAGCGACCCACAACATGCTCATCCTGGCAGGCTGGCGGAAGGTCGGGAACTCCCCTCGGAAGTTGCGGCATTGGAGCGCCATCTCCGACCGGTCCGCGACGTCCATCGACCGGACGAACATCCCCACAGCCAGCTTCCCCGTCGTCCGGAACTTGTTCCTGGTGCCGCGGAACCCTATGCGGCATTGGGCGGCGGTGTACATCGTGTCCATCTGCTCCAGGAGGAGGAAGGAGTAGCGGTAGACCAGGACCACCAGCTCGGTGATGTAGGCAGGGATCTTGAGCGAACGCAGAGCATAGGCGAAGTGCGGTATCGGGGTGGAGGTGGCGAAGAAGAGCATCACGGCCAGGCCCGCACAGGCCCTGAGGAAGATCATCGCGCCCAGGGCCGCGCCTTGAGAATAGAGGGATAGCGAGAGGGACCCTATCGTTAGCGTGAACAATGGCGCTCCACTCCCCTGGGTCAGGAAGGCGATGATCAGTGCGCTGATCCCGAATATCACCATGGCCTCGAGTACGGCCAGGACCAGCACCTTGGGCAGCCTGAACCTGGTCGAATAGTAGAGCAGGCAAAGCCCTATGATCAATACTAGGATCGGGATCAGTGCGGAGGTGGCAAGAAGGGAGGCGAAAAGCAGGGCGAGGACCAAGGCCAGCTTT
>DATIXC010000175.1:0-3348 GCA_035518995.1 Methanomassiliicoccales archaeon
GGGGAGCATCTCCTTGGGCTGCCCCTTCGTCAGTGGCAGGAACCTCGTCCCCAGGCCCGCCGCGGGTATGATGGCCTTCATCACCAGCACACCCCGTCGTACTCCTTGGTCCTGGTCACTCCTCTGCCATCGATCACGAGCTTGTCCCCGTACAGCGAGGGGTCGGCGTACCCGGGCCATTCCGTGAGGACCAGGATGGCATCGCTGAGCCTGACGCAGTCCTCCGGGCTGCCGCAGGTTATGACCTTCGGCACCTGCCTGCGGAAGCCGTCCATCGCCTGGAAATCATGGACGTAGACCTTCGCACCCTTGCGGAGCAGCTCTTTGGCTATCCTCAGAGATGGGGCCTCCCTGACGTCGTCGGTTCCTGGCTTGAACGCCAGGCCGAGGATGCCTATCTTCGCCCCATTGATCTTCATATGGCGCTCCAGCAGCTCCACCATCCTCAATGGCTGGCCCTCGTTCACCTCGATGATCGAGTCCAGCATGAGCGGTTCCACGCCGTTCCGCCTCGCCACCTCCGCCAGGCCCTTGACGTCCTTGGGGAAGCAGCTCCCGCCGAAACCGCAGCCGGCCCGCAGGAAGTCGGGGCCTATGCGCCTGTCCATGCCTATGCCCTCCGCCACCTCCCTGACGTCGATCCCGAGCTCCTTGCAGACGTTGCCTATCTCATTGATCAGCGAGACCTTGGCGGCCAGGAAGGCATTGGACGCCAGTTTGATCATCTCCGCGGCTGGGGGCGTGACCTTGATCATCGGGGCATCGATGGGCGCATACAGGTCGGACAACTCGGCAAAGGCCTTCCGCACTCTCGTACCTATGACGATCCTATCGGGATGTAGGAAGTCGTGGACCGCGTTGCCCTCCCTTAGGAACTCAGGGTTCGATGCGGCACCGAACCCATCCTCGCCATGCTTCTTGCCCGACTCCCGTTCGATCAGGGGAATGACCTTCGATTCCAAAGTACCGGGAGGGACCGTGCTCTTAACGGCGACAACATGATAGTCTGGCTTATCGCGGATGATCCTGCCGATTTGCGAGGCCGCTGACAACACCTCCTTGGTATCCAAGGAGCCGTCGGGCCGCGAGGGCGTTCCTACGCAGACCAGGGTCATGTCCGTCCTCTTGATCGATCTCATATCGTTGCTGGCGATGAACCTCTTGGATCGAAGGTTGGACCTCAGCAGCGTCCCCAAACCATCTTCATGGAATGGCACCGTGGACGAGTTCAGGGCGCTCACCCTCTCCCTTATGGATTCGATGCAGACGACCTCGAAGCCCGATTCCGCCAGGCACAGTCCCGTCACAAGGCCCACGTACCCTGCCCCGATCACTGACACCCTGGCCCTGCTCGATTTCCTGGTCGATCGCGAGGCGTGCCCTTTCGGGCCATCCTTGTCGATGTTATCTTCCACGATCGAACAAATATCATTCATCCCATATCATGTTTCGTCGTTAGGGCTCGTTTCGCCCGGATGAGCGGTCGAACGGAAAGTGAGCTTTGCCCGGACGACCTGGTGCGGTCCGGCTTAAGAGCGTTGGGTCTCTGCCCTTCTTGTTGGCATGGACGAAGCCGCTGATCGCTACGGCTTCTTCTCCTTGCTCTCCCTGTCCTGCTTCCTGCCGCCGTAGATCAAGTAGGCGAACATGGCCACGGCGATGACCAGCGCCATGGCGATGGCGCCGTACCATATCAACGGGTCCATCGGGGCAGGGCTTATCTGGACCGTCCCCACGTCCAGATCCTCCGACCCTACGGTCACCTCCACCGTCTGGGCCTCCCACCCATCTCCGCTCACGGTCAACGTATGGTTCCCGGTGGTGGCCGGGATGCTGAAGTAGCCCCCATCCCCGGTCTTGACCGAGCCCCCGTTCTCCAACGAAACTGTGGCCAGGATTATCGGGGTCCCGTAGGTGTCCGTGACCCTCCCCGTGATGTTGTAAGTCCCAGGGGCGGCGGCGTGGCTGGCGCAAGCCAATAGCACCATCGCTAAAAGCATCGTTACGGCGAAGGTCGAGACCAATGACAGGCGGTGCATGCCTTTTTCGAGCAATTTCATATATTCCATCCCTTCAAAGCAGTGGTCCTTCTCGTCCGATGGAGGGGAATGGTCGACCTGCGATTATACTGTTTTCCTCATCCCGTCCGAATTCCCTCGAAGCGAGACTATTAATCCCCGGCGCTCACAGAAGCCACATCGGCAACAGGTCCAAAAAGGTGAATTCGATGGTCGTCATGGAAGTACAATGCCCTATCTGCCACAAGGCAGTCGTTGGTTTCTCCGAGGCCGACCTCAGCTCCAGTTTCCAGAGGCACATGGTCGACGAGCACGAGCTCATGGGGGTGTGCGATTTGGGTTCCCCAAGCCCTGGCCTGGCGTCGGTGTGCAGGCCCCCGCTCGACAGGGAGAGGGCGATGCGTCCATACGGGGACGTCCTATCGGAGGAGGGCGACGGGAGAGGAGGGCCGTCCATCCCGGGGGAGGACGTGGCCCAGTCGATACGATGCCCGGTGTGCGGGGAGACGGTCCTCGGCCACGACGTCAACGACCTGACGTTCTACCTGGAGAGGCACATGAGGCAGGAGCACGACGTCAAGCGCGCCAAGAAGACAGGAGGCAAGCAATGAGCCTGGGATGGTCCATCAAGCGGGATCACGACCTATACCGGGTGCTGTTCTCCAAGATGTTCAAGACCTCGGAGCAGGAGGCCAACCTCCGAAAGTCGCTCTTCGAGCAGTACCAGCACAACCTCTACGCCCACCACGACGCCGAGGAGCGAGTGCTCTTCCCGGCCATGCTGAAGAAGCCCCAGAAGGAATGGAGGGACCTGGCCTACGAGCTGGAGATGGAGCACCGGGCCATGAAGATCCTCATCAAGGAGCTCACGGAGATGGGCTACTCCTCCAAGGTCTGGGTCTATAGGCTCTCGCCCCTCTTCTCCATCATGAGGATCCACTGGGACAAGGAGGAGCAGTTCATGATCCCCTTCGCCCTCGAGTACCACGCCCCCGAGGAATGGGAGGAGCTGGGAAGGAAGTTCGACGAAGCCGTCCAGGAGCTGCTCAAGCGATAGGGTGCCAGGAATCCCCGCAACCTTGAAATAACCGTGGTTCCGAGGCGCCTCCGAGAGTGCCATCATGCCTTGGGAGGAGACGAAGGACTACATCAGGAGCGGCCACAAGGACCCGGCCGGGTTCGAGAAGGGATCGCTGAGGACGATATCCATCGACAAGAACAAGGGCATCAAGGCCGTGGTAGGGTGCCCGAAGGGCCACTTCCATGACGAGAGGTGCGAGGCCGGGATGAACGTCCAGAGCTACCTCTTCGCCAAGCAGAGCGGCTGGGA
>DATIXC010000176.1:0-4577 GCA_035518995.1 Methanomassiliicoccales archaeon
CCAGTTCTGCTGGTCCCTCTCCATCGTCATAGTCGCAGAAAACGAAGGAGACCGAAGCGTCCAGCATCCCCTCCTCGCTAGACCTCATCACCGAACGGAACAGATTGCTGTCAGCATCCTCCCGGCCGCTGGAGAACCATCCGAGTCTCAGGGTCATGTTCCATCCTCCCGAAGAGGGCCTCACCCCCGAAGCCGCGGGATAGCATATCGCTCCCGAGAATAATAGTATGTCCAATGCTCGATGACGGTCAGAAGAGGGCTTCCCTGACCACCTTGGCCTCGCCGCCGACCGAGCATTCTACCGTCTCGATCCCCAGCGCCTCCACCCTTGACCTGACCTCCTTGACGTCCCGGGGTCGGGAGTTGACGTAGACGGTCGCCCCTGTGTCAATCGAGAAATATGCTGGCAGCCCATCCTGGCGCATCTTCTTTACCTCCAGGATGACCTTGACCGTGTCGGGCCGCCATAGTATCAGCTCGTCGATTCCGGTCATGGTTATCCCATGGAGCAAGAGGGTGTCCGTCTCCGCCAAGGAGCCGATGCGGTCTATATCACGAGCGAAGATGGCCTTCTCCATCTTGTCCAAGGCCTCCACCACGTACTCCAGCCTGGCCTTGAAGAAAGGCGATGTGACCACGTCCTTGTGGGCCGTATCGGTGTACTTGTGCACGGGCACCAAGGCGCAAACTATCCCCAGGTCCAGGTCCTCCGGCCCTGCCAGCTTGTGCGAGTAGGAGTCCTCGTCCCCCTTCCCCGCATACCAACGGGAGAACCCCCCCGTGACCGCCCTGGAGGCCGAGCCAGCACCTCGCCGGGCGAACCTGGATATCCCCTCCAGGCTCAGGTCCAGGCCAAGGGCGGCCGATGCCGCGACGGCCAAGGCCGCGAACCCGGAGGCGCTAGCCCCCAAGCCTATGTTGGATGGGAAGGAGTTCTCGGATACCATCCTGAAGCCGCTCTTCTCCCTTGCCATGGTGCGCAATGGCTCGACCACCCTGAGGATGCGCTCCATCTCCTTGCTCATCGCCACCTTGCCGTCGAAGGCGGCGCTGTCCTTTTCGTGCCCGAACTCGATGGTGGTGAGGGTCCTGATCGGGGCGGTGCAGACCGATATCGAATCGTGGTACGGCAGGCGGAGCTCCTCGTCCCTGAGGCCATGGTACTTTATCAGCCCCTGGATGGGATAGGCGATGGCGCTTGCTTTCATGGTCACCTCAGATGTCGAAGATCACCGTCACCGAAGGCTCCTTCGGGTCCACGGATAGCATATGATAGGTTATGGCCTTAACCTCGTGCCTTTGACCATGCTTGTCGCGCGAAAGGCGCTCCCCCCCGGCCCTGCAAGAGGCCTTGTTCCCGTCCATCCCGACCTCGAACTCCTTCAGCACCAGCTGCTTGGCGTCATGGATGTACAGGAACTCGGATAGGAAGTTATAGAGGAGCGACTCCAGGTCGTGGCCCTCCACCTCGAAGCGGACGTGGACCTTGACGTCGATCGTCGAGGCATCGACCATCTGGTCGAACAAGGCGTAGGCGGCGTTGGCGAAGCACTCCTCCAAGTCCTTGCCATGCGCTTTCACCATGACGTCAGCGGTATGCTCCAGGAGCTCGTACCTCATCGAGCGAAGGAATGGGTGCCCCACCTTAATACGTAGCGTTGCCGGGCCGTGCAGCCGCAGGCGACATCCGTGCCCTCATTCAGCGCCTGCAAGAAAAGCTATAAGCATCATCGGTATTCGACAGGGAGGTATGCGCGTCCTAATCATCGGCTGCGGCTCGATCGGCAACGTCCTCGCCAAGGCGGCCCAGGCCATGCCAGAGGTCGACTCCATTTTCTTCACCGACAGGAGCGAGCAGCGCGCCAGCGCCAGGGCGATGGAATATTCCAAAGGGAAGGTCACCTCCTACGACGACGCCTCCATCATCAGGTCCATAAAAGAGGTGGACCTGGTAATAGAAGCGGCCAGCCAGGATGCGGCCAGACGGTTCACCCCCATGTGCCTGGAGAGGGGCAGGGACATCATGGTCATGAGCGTCGGGGTCTTCCATGACGACGCCTTCAGGACCGCCAGCTTCGACCTGGCCAGGAAGAACCGTGCCCGGCTCTACATTCCATCGGGAGCTGTCTGCGGGACGGACGGCCTAAGGTCCGCCCACGGAAGGATAGACGAGGTCCATCTCACAACCACCAAGGCGCCCACCGGCTTCCAGGACGTCCAATATCTGAAGGACAAGGGCGTGGACGTGAACAAGCTCACCCGGCCGACGGTCCTGTTCGAAGGCCCAGCGAGGGAGGCGGTGCGCCTGTTCCCTAAGAACGTGAACGTGGCCGCCACCGTGAGCCTGATGGGGCTGGGCTTCGACCGGACCCTTGTCACGATAATCTGCGACCCCGAGTCCACGGTCAACTCCCACCAGCTCATGGCCAAGGGGGCGTTCGGGGAGCTGAAGGCGGAGATCCAGAACGTGCCCTCGCCCGAGAACCCCGCCACGAGCTACCTCGCCGCCCTCTCCGCGGTCTCTGCCCTCAAGAGCATCGCCACCAACGTTTGGGTCGGGGTCTGAGCGAAGGCCCCTGGATAAGATTAAATCGCCAGGAGCCTCATGTCCCGGCGGGTGCAAGATGAAAGAGAGGGTCCTAAGCATATTCCATAACACGCCGGAAGAGCTCGACGCCGTCGTCCTGGTCAACGACGTTGAACCGAACCTCGACACGTCCTTCTATTATGCGACCGGGGTGCAGTCCGGTCTCTTCGAGCAGTGCGCCGTGGTGCTATGGCCCGACGGCAGGTCCGAGCTCTTCGCTTCGAGCTTGGAAGAGACCAGCGCTCTTACCTCGGGATCCGAGGTGAGGGCCTATGGTAAGAAAGCAGAGAGGGACCAGATGCTCGCCTCCGCGCTGAAGGGCTTGAAGCGCGTGGGCATATGCGGCTCGGGTCTGACCTACAGGATGCTGCAAGAGGTCAGGAAGTGGACCGACGCCGAGCTGGTGGACGTGTGGAAGGCCGTCGAGGCCGCCAGGGCAATCAAGGACGAGGTCGAGATCGAGAACCTTCGCACCGCCTGCCGCATCGCCTCGGAGGTCGGGGAGCAGCTACCGTCCATCGTCAGACCAGGAATGACCGAGGTCGAGGCCGCCGCCGAGGTCAGCTACCTCATGCAGAGGAAGGGGGCGAGCGCGCCCTCATTCCCCACCAATGCCTCCTTCGGCCCCAACTCAGCCGAGCCGCACCACTCCCCAGGCGAGGACCGGTTGAAGGCCGGGGACACCGTGCTCTTCGACTTCGGGGCCCTGTTCAAGCGGTACGGGTCGGACGTCACCCGCACCCTCTTCTTCAATAAGGCCAGCAAAAGGCAGAAGCGGATGTACGAGTTGGTGCTCGGGGCCCAGCTGGCTGGCATCGAGGCGATTCGCGCCGGCGTCAACGGTAAGGACGTGGACGCAGCGGCGCGCAAGGTCATCGATTCCTCCGAGTTCAAAGGCCTTTTCATCCATTCGTTGGGCCATGGCATCGGGCTCTCGGTCCACGACGGAGGGCGGATGGCCCCCGACCTGGACCTGGTGCTGGAGGAGAACATGGTCCTGACCGTGGAGCCAGGCGTCTACGTCCGTGGCGAGGGCGGCGTCCGAATAGAGGACGATGTCAGAGTCACCAAGGACGGCTGCGAGGTCCTCACACCCGCCCCGAAAGAGCTGAGGGTGGTATGATGCAGGACATCCTCCAGAAGGCCGTCGAGCGAATGCTTGAGGGCGAGGCGCAGTTCTGCGACTCGAGGTTCCAGAGCCTGCGCAAGCTGAACGTGGCGATGGTAGATGGCGCGGTGCGCACATTGACCGAGGACAGGATCGAGGGGGTCTGCCTCCGGGCCAGGTGCGGCGGCTCGTGGGGATACGCCTCGACCATCTCCATGGAGCAGGGCGAGGTCATGGCCGCGGCCTCCATCGCGGCGAAGAACGCCTGGCTGGGCACGGCCAGGGGGAAGCCGATCCCCGATATGAAGGGCGAGCGGGGGACGCATAAATCCGCCGTGAAGCTGCATCCGGCCAAGGTGCCCCTAGAGGAGAAGCTCTCCCTGGTCAAGGATCTGGACCGAGCGCAGAGGGACGTGAAGGGCGTGGTGAACAGCAACGCCTCCTACGTCGAGAGCGTCAAGACCAACATGCTCGCGAACTCCTTCGGCACCTCCCTGAAGTGGGAGGAGATTAGGGGCCGGCTTAACTGCATGAGCATCGCCTCCGACGGCTCGAGGACGGAGGTCTACTACGACATAGTAGATGGCAGTGGAGGGTTCGAGCTGTTCAAGTCCCTGGACACCTCCAAGATGGGGCATTCCTGCGCCAAGGAGGCGGAGCGCATGCTCAGCGCCAAGAAGTGCCCCTCTGGGGAGACCACCTGCATCACCGACCCGATGATATCGGGACTGCTGGCGCACGAGGTGATGGGCCATGCCTCCGAGGCGGACGAGATTGTCAAGAAGCGCTCCTTCCTTACCGAGGTTGTCGGCAAGAGGGTGGCGAGCGACCTGATAACCATGGTGGATGATGGTACGATCCGGAGCGCGCACGGCTACATAC